>JBGCDF010000185.1:0-10135 GCA_045105095.1 Crocinitomicaceae bacterium
TGAGGAAGGTGGTAACATAGCTTGGACTGGAAATCCGTACAATGCCCAATTAAACCTTCGTACCTATAAAAATGTGACGGCAAATATTGCTGCGTTGAGCGCGGATCAGTTTAGTGGAGGAACCAATGCACACGAAGATATTCGTTGTTATCTGATCTTAACAGAAACACTGCTCAAGCCAGCCATTTCCTTTGATGTTGCCGCTCCGAATACGAATAGTGCCGGAAAGGAATTAATAGAGCGGGTTCGTCAGGATGAAGATGAATTGAACCGACAGTTTTTCTCATTGATGTTGGCAAATACCTTCCAGCCTTTAGGTGGAGGAGAAGGAAATGCAGGTCGTGGTGGTGCAGCAGTAGATTTGTTGGAAAATCAAATCAACGGGTTGCTTTCCAAAGTGTCCTCTGACTATAAGTTGAACTTCAACATTGACAACGATGCCATTACCGACGATAATACAGTAGAACTAGGATTGAGAAAAGGTTTCCTCGATGATCGTTTAATTCTATCAGATTCCTTCGGAGTAGAAACTGAGGCTGACGATCACAGTTCGATTATTGGAGATGTGAACTTAGAGTACCGACTGAAGGAAAGCGGAACGTTCCGAGTAAATGTCTTCAATGAATCCAACGATAAAACCATTATCTCGGATCAACAAAGAGGTCACTTTACGCAAGGAGCAGGTCTGCACTATCAGGAAGATTTTAACGGGAAGGATGATTTCAAAGCCTTGCAGGCATTCCTAGATATCTTCAGAAAGAAAGAAAATAAACGAAATAAGAATAAACGTAAGAAGCGACAGGTTCCAGTTCCACCAAAAGAGGGAGAACTAACCCCAGAAAGTGAGAATTGATTGATGATGTTTAATTGAAAAAACCGTCTATTTTCATAACTTCGTTGCGCATAAAAAATACTGCTTTATGAAAAAAGTGTTGATCGCCAATCGCGGGGAAATTGCTCGAAGAGTCATTCGTACATTGAAGAAAATGGGCATTCAAAGTGTTGCCATTTATTCGGATGCTGATGAATTTGCTCCACACGTCATGGAAGCGGATGAAGCAGTGCACGTAGGAGCAGGCCCTTCTGCTGAAAGTTATTTGAGACAAGATGTAATTCTTGATTACTGCAAGCAATTAGGAGTAGACGGAATTCACCCAGGATATGGTTTCCTTTCTGAAAACGCAGTGTTTGCTCGTAAAGTGAGCGAGGCTGGAATTACGTTCATCGGACCTTCACCAGAGGCGATGGATTTGATGGGAGATAAATTGACGGCAAAGCAAGCAGTTAAGGAGTACAATGTTCCATTGGTTCCCGGAATTGATCGCGCTGTGACAAGTGCGGAGGAAGCAAAAGAGATCGCCGAGCAAATCGGTTATCCCGTATTGATTAAGGCCTCTGCTGGTGGTGGTGGTAAAGGAATGCGATTGGTGGAAGATGTTTCCAACTTTGAAGAAAGCATGCGTTCGGCTCAGAACGAAGCACGTTCGTCATTTGGAAACGATGCCGTTTTCGTTGAGAAGTTTGTTTCGAAGCCACGACATATCGAGATTCAAGTATTCTCAGATCGTCATGGGAACGATGTGTACTTGTTTGAAAGAGAGTGTTCAATTCAACGCCGTCATCAAAAAGTAGTGGAGGAAGCACCTTCTTCTTTATTAACTCCTGAGTTGAGAAAGAGAATGGGAGAAGCTGCCGTGAACGTGTGTAAGGCATGTAACTACGAAGGAGCTGGGACAGTTGAGTTTTTAGTTGATGCAAACATGGATTTCTTCTTCTTGGAAATGAATACGCGTTTACAGGTGGAACACCCGGTTACGGAAGAAATCACAGGAACTGATCTTGTCGAATGGCAAGTACGCGTAGCAAGAGGCGAGGAGCTCCCAATGAAGCAAGATGAATTGACAATTAACGGTCACGCGATGGAAGTTCGCGTATATGCTGAGGATACATTAAATGGATTTACTCCGGATATTGGAACATTGAACCGATACCGAATCCCAACGGGAGATAACGTAAGAGTGGATGATGCTTTTGCGGAAGGAATGGACATTCCTATTTACTATGATCCAATGATTGCGAAATTGGTGACTTGGGGTGAAACGCGTGAAGCAGCGATTGAAAAGTGCATTCAAGCAATCGACGATTACCAAATTTCAGGAGTGAAAACGACACTGGATTTTGGGAAGTACGTGTTGAAGCATCCTGCATTCGTTTCAGGTGATTTTGATACGAACTTTGTAAAACATTATTTCTCCGATCCAACCATAATGCATGAAGCTATGCAGGAAGAAAAATTGGCGCTGGTAAGCTCGATGGAAGCTATTTGGAACGGTGTGACTGAGAAGAAGAACGCCGAGTTCGCTTCGAGGAAGAAATAGTGCAATGTGGGCTTCGACTCCGCTCAGCCCACACATCATGGTTACAACAATTGCGAGGGCTGAGCGGAGTCGAAGCCCGAAACTTGTTTATCATGCGAACATTCTTTCTTTTCTTATTCGTCACGTTTGCACACGCGTATTTGCGCGCTCAAGAAATCAACAATTATTCCACTCTCTTCGATGTGAGGGATAGTTCATTCACCCGAATTTCTTACGACAACGATTTGCTCAGTTTTAGAGGAACAGATCGGTATTATACTCAGGGCATAGGAATTGATGTGTTTTCAGATAAATTGAACAAGAATCCTCTGAATGTTATTTTATTTCGATTGAAAAATTCAGATCGGAGTAATTTCGGAATAGAATTTCGCACCCATGGATGCACTCCTAGAACCATTCTTTCAGATTCTGTACTGATCGGTGATCGACCATTCTCAGGAGTGTTTTCACTCGGAGTAGTGCGAACAAGTCATCAAACTGAAAGAAGATTGCGATTGGTTTCTCAATTTGAGTTGGGAATGATTGGCCCGGCTGCGTTGGGTGAAGAAATTCAAACAGGTATCCATAAAATTACCGGAGATGATTTACCCTTAGGCTGGCAGCATCAAATTAAGAATGCTCCAATTGTTAACACCACGCTTCGTTTGGAGTCTACATCACCTTTTCCAATACCGGGATTGTTCATGACGAGTATATACGGTCAAGTGAAACTAGGGACCTTTCAGACCAATCTATCGGGTGGTTTTGAGTTCAGTATCGGAAAGCGAAATAGCGCTATGCTGATGAAAAAACATCGCCTTGAATATTACGTGTACAGCCAAAGTTCTGCCACGGCAGTTGCTTACGATGCCAGTTTGATGGGGGGAATTATCAATCGAGATGGCTACAGTTTGAAGTATTCTGAACTTAACGCCCTTGTTGTAAGGCAGCATCTAGGTTTTGTTTTTGCTATGCAGCACTTTTCCATCGCCTTCGACTGGGCGTTCATTTCTCCAGAAATCAAAGAAGGCCTTCCACACAATTGGGGCGGACTGCGTTTGACTTTTTACTGAATTTTGAAGTCGGAGTTCGAGAGCCTCACCCCTGGAGTGAAGGCTAAAAGTGGAAGAGTGAGGCTCTCGAACCCCGCTATCCTTACATTTCCTTCGTCGGAAAATCAGATAATCGGATGATCGGGCAGTCGATTCCACAATTGTTCAAAATTACTTCCGATCACGTTCCTTTATCTAAAGAATTCATCTTATTTTTACGGCTCAAAACGTAGAATAGATGAACTTACACGAATATCAAGGAAAATCGATTTTAAAGAGCTTTGGAGTTGCTATCCAAGAAGGAAGAGTGGTTGACAAAGTTGAAGATGCAGTTGCAGCTTGTAAAGAATTAACAGCAGAAACGGGTACTGAGTGGTATGTGGTGAAAGCGCAAATTCATGCTGGAGGTCGTGGAAAAGGTACTGTTACTGAAACAGGATCACACGGAGTTGTATTGGCGAAAGGAATTGATAAAGTTGAAGATACCGTAAACGGAATTTTGGGTGGACACTTGGTGACGGCTCAAACAAACGCGAAAGGAAAAATGGTGAATAAGGTCTTGATCGCTCAAGATGTTTACTATCCTGGAGATTCTGAGCCAGAAGAGTACTACATGTCTGTGTTGTTGGACAGAGAGTCTGGACGTAACACAATCATGTATTCTACGGAAGGTGGAATGGATATTGAAGCTGTGGCTGAGGAAACTCCGCACCTGATCTTCAAAGAAGAGATTGATCCACGTGTTGGAATTCAAGGGTTCCAGTTGCGTAAAATCGCTTTCAACCTTGGATTGTCAGGACAGGCGTTCAAGCAAATGACAAAATTCGTTGCGAAATTGTACGCAGCATACGAAGGATGTGATGCAGCGATGTTCGAGATCAACCCAGTTTTGAAAACGTCAGACGACAAAATCATCGCGGTAGATTCTAAAGTTACCTTGGATGGAAACGGATTGTTCCGTCACCCAGATTACGCTGCAATGCGCGATAAAACAGAGGAAGATCCAACAGAAGTGGAAGCGGATGAAGCAGGGTTGAACTTCGTGAAGTTGGACGGTAACGTTGGATGTATGGTAAACGGAGCAGGATTGGCAATGGCAACAATGGACATTATCAAATTGTCTGGAGGTAGCCCAGCTAACTTCCTTGACGTTGGTGGTACTGCTGACGCGGAGCGTGTAGAGAAAGCTTTTGGAATCATCTTGAAAGATCCAAATGTAAAAGCGATATTAATTAACATTTTCGGAGGTATCGTTCGTTGTGATCGTGTGGCTCAAGGAGTTGTTGATGCATACAAAGCAATCGGTACATTCCCAGTTCCATTGATTGTTCGTCTTCAAGGAACAAACGCGGTTGAAGCAAAAGAATTGATTGATGCATCTGGATTGGATGTGATTTCAGTTGTTCAATTGCAAGAAGCTGCTGATAAAGTAAGTGAAGTATTGGCGTAAGCTGATCGTCGAAATATTGAAAATCCGTCTTGACGATATGTTGGGACGGATTTTTTTATGCTTTCTTTTCTGAAGAGTTACTTCTGAACCACCTTTATTTGAGCAATATAAAACTCATAAGCGGCATTTACGACAGATCGGTACTGATCGATTTCGCTCATAGGGAACATTCCTTCTTCGTAGAATTCGTGAACATCTACGTGAAGCACTCCATCTTTTACTTCCGCTTTCGATACAAATGAAGAAATCCATTTTGATTCACCATCGATTTCCGTGTGGTAGTTTCTCTCGAATTGCAAGTTTTCAACTCCCTGAACTTCGTACCCTTCAGGAATAACAAACTCGATAGTGTGGTCATAGATTTTGGCAACTGGACTGTATACGTTGTGGACACGCGTTCCTTCATCGTAGAAACTCACTTGATTTCCAATGATTTTGGGTAAATTGAGTAGGAATCCGTTTCCAATAGGACTAATCATATCTTCAGTTACGATTTTTCCGGTATAAATCATGCTGTCGGTAGAGTTCGTGTTGTACCCAATTTCAGACTTGAGCATTCTAACATTCGTGAGTGTTGCGTCTTCCAATTTACTTACAAGAATATCCTTAACGTGTTCATCTTTTTCCGTGTTGTCCATGAAGTTCAACGCTCCACGTTCTCGAATCGCACGATCCCCAAAATAATGTTTTGCCGTTTTGATTGATAAAGATTCGTCATCTTCATTGTAAGTGACTCGATTAATTGATCGGTCGACGTTATATTCTTTTTCTGCGTCTGGTAAGGTGATAAGGTAATCATCTCCATTAATCGTCCCAAAATTGTCTCTTAGAAATAGCGCAGGCATTCCGCACAGGTAATTGGCAAGTTTCCCCACTCTATAGTAATTACTTTCTGGCATTACATACACATCAGAATTTGGGAAGTAGAAAATGAAATCAGACAGTCCCATGCTCATAGGCATGGTCTCTTCTGGACATACATAATCCTTGTCATAAACCAAATAAGGCTTGTATTCAATATCACAATTCTCAAACAATGTTTTGTACAACATGATGATCCCTTGAATGTTCGCCACCTTATTTTTGATCACTTTTTGGCTGTGTTCGAAGGGAATGCCCTCTTCCTCCGTGCGCGTTATTTCCTCTTTGATGTATGCTTCTATAGCCGTAATCTTGCTCAGTTCTGAACCTCCGTCAGCGCCAATTTCCATGAGTAGTTTTTGTACTTTCCCCGATCGATTTAGAATTGTTTCCAGCGCTAAGTAATTACGATGAATACCATTGGACATTTCCCTCCAAACGTAGGTGTCGGTGGTCAAATCCACGCGTGGACATTCGAGGAAATCATGAACATACGATTCATCGGTCATTTGTGCTGGAATGTTCTCCGCTTTATAGGTGATCATATTTCTTCCTAGATCGAATATTTCACGTGATATGTACTCATAACCGTTCAATCCTGTCATTTTAGGGTCAATTTTCCCATCTCTTTCTTGCTTAGGTAGTGCTGTGATGTAAATCACTTCGGAATTGAGGATATCAAAAGGTTCTCTAGTGAGAACTCTACTTTGACTTGAAAACCCAGTGTAATGAATTAACACCTCAACCCAGCTCCCCACTTTGATTCCTGGAATCGCAAGGATCTTGTAGCTACTTCCGCCTTCATTTTTGGAAACATCTTCCAGTTTAGATTCATCGAATACAACAACGTTTCCTTCAGAATCGATGGTGCGCACAAATACCTTAGAAACCTTACTGCCTCCTTGATACAAGTACAATTCGTTCATTTTTTCAATGGCACTTTCCTGATGGATTTGATAAATCTGATGGGTAAACTTTCTGCGCATCGGCTTGGATTCGGAAGTGCTCCGTGGCCTGTGAACGAAAATAGTTTTGTCGAGAACAATGGTCGCCTCTCGATCACCAGCAGAAATAGGCTCAAATTTTGTCTTATCGAAGGTCTCTTCCCATTTGTAGTTGTACAAAGAGTCGTGCATTGCGACAAGTTCATCATCGGAGAGATCATTCTGAGCCACAGAAAACGAGGCCAGTCCCAGAATAAGAAGGATTATATTAAATTTCATTCGTTAGGGTGATTTGTTTGTTCAATTTTTTGTTCATTTTCTTCAAAGAAGATCGCACTTCTTTGAATTCTTCGGGATTGATCTGAATGCGATTACATGTAAACGAGTAGCTCACTTGTAAAGCATTTTCCTTGAGTGATGTTGTGATTTCGAGTAGAAAGCCATTCTCATCAATTGTTTCCGACTCGAAAGGAACGTCTACGTTGACTCCATCAGGAATTTCTACATTGATCTCCACGATAAACTGCTCTTTGTAATCAAGGTCGAGCAGATGTTCCCTGTCGTCTATGTCGATATTGATGACCTCCTGAATGAACGGATTGAGGTAGGTTTCATTTTCGAATGTGCGCAAATGATTCTTTAGGGTGAAATCAAACTTCGAGTCAATGCTTCCTTTATTGGAATCAAGATTTTCTTGTTTAAGATTTTCAATTTTTACTCCCTCGTTTCCAATCGAGATGAAATCTGAAAATAATTGCTCCTTCCCGGATAAACGATTGTCGTAGACATTTTCGTAGTGTTCCTTGCCGTACCCGCTCAATTGATTCGTTCCACGTCCAACCAAGTCCGTGCCTTCAATTTTGGCGTGAATAATTGTATGCGTAAGGTTATCTTGTCCCGTAATTATTGGAATCGGTACAACTTCAAAAGTGCTCTCAGAAGTACGAATCATAGCTTCTTTTCCCTGAACAAAAGAAGAAGGTTTTCCGAATACGGAATAGGAGCTTGTAGGGTCTAAGAAAATGTAGTCTTCTCCAGTTGGATAGGCGGCGATCATGTGATTATCGACCAAAGGTGTTGGACAGTTGTCGTATGTGTAGCATTTGGAACGAGTCCCTACCCACGCAATATGACAGTCCAAATCGGCAGCGTTCATCATGGTTTTTGTGAGAAGTGCCATGTCTTTACAGTCACCAAATCGGTTGTGTACCACGGATTCAGGTGTACGGGGAATAAATCCTCCGAAGCCATCCTCATAAGCAATGTATTTGATGTTATGCTGAACCCAATTAAAGATATTTTCCGCAAGCTCCGAATCAGTGCCTGAGTTTCTTTTCAGACTATCGACAATGGCCAATTGGTGATCTCCTAATTTTTGATCACTCACGAGACTTGCGTACCAGTTGAATAGATCATTTTTATCGCGAAGGACGTTGGTTCTGTCGTTCAAAGACCCGTAGGTTTTGATGTGTACGATGGTGTGTGGTGAATGACAAGATCGACCTCTTGAATCCGATTCGTAGTTAATGGTCTTCACATTTTTGGCTTTCCATCGGTACGTGATGATGTCTTTATCCTGACTTTCCTCAAACTCAATTTGATAAGAAGGATCATGGTTGAAATTAAGAAATCCGACTTCAACACTTTTGGGGAAACGAACAATTAATTCTGAAATCTCACAATCGTTATAATCATCGAAATAAAATGGTGGGATAAGATGCGCATCTTTTTCCTCTTTGGTCGTCACGCAATTCAAAATAGAACCTGATTCAACTCCGGGATAGGTTAAGGTAAATAACTTCGTTCCATCATAGAAGACCCCACGAGAGGAATAATCTTCTTGTGTGATGGATTCAACTTTTCGTTTCTTTTTTCGTGCATTGGGAATTCCAGAGTTGTCTGTATACGCATCGAATTCTGGTTTACTTTCAAAACCAGTGTTCCAGTGAACGTATTCTTTCAGGTCACCAGAGCGCACTTTCGACACGTTAAGTATTTCTCTTTGATTCGTTTCGCGCGTAATAACTCGTACGATTTTAGTCCCTGTTTGGTTGATGTCAATTTCAAGAGACCTTTTCTTGATTTTAATGGGAGCTTGAGCAGCAGAGAAAGATGATATTAAGATCGTGAGGGTTAGGGCTGATAACGTTTTCATTCAGGAGTTTCCTCAAAAGTACTTATTCACTTGAACAATTCAAATTGTTCATTGGTCCTGCCCAATCTTTATTCATCACAGTTCATTATCTTTGTCCCCAACTTATTTCAAGAATATGATCATTTACAAAACGGCAGGCGAAATTGAAATCATGCGTGAGGCAGCTCAGGTGGTAAGTCGTACGCTTGGAAAGATTGCTGAGAAAATTGGCCCGGGTGTAACTGGGAAAGAATTGGATCAGCTAGCAGAGGAGTATATTTTCTCACAAGATTCGATCCCAGGATTCAAAGGTTTGTACGGTTGTCCGACGACCTTGCTTGTTTCGGTGAATGAGCAGGTTGTGCATGGCCTTCCTTCGGATATTCCATTCAAAGAAGGAGATATCGTTTCTGTGGATTGTGGCGCTATCTGGAATGGATACTACGGAGATCATGCTTACACATTTGAAATCGGTGAGATCGATCCGAAAGTTAAGAAGCTGGTCGACGTCACGAAAGAATGTCTGTACCTCGGAATAGAGCAAGCAAAAGCAGGAAATCGAATAGGAGATATCGGATTTGCGATTCAACAGCACGCGGAAAAACATGGATATGGAGTCGTACGTGATTTAGTTGGACATGGACTTGGGAAGAAGCTTCACGAAGATCCACAAGTTCCGAACTACGGACGAAGAGGACGAGGGAAGAAAATTCAAGATGGATTAACCATTGCGATCGAGCCGATGATCAACATGGGAACAGAGCAAGTGAAAATGATGGATGACAAATGGACAATCGTAACTGAAGATCGTTTACCGAGTGTTCATTTTGAGCACGACATTGCTGTTGTTGATGGTAAACCCGTCATTCTCTCTACATTCGATTACGTAGAAGAGGCATTGAGCAAGAAAAAATGACGAGCGAAGCCAGAACACTCTTTCTCGGTGTGTTAACACTGGTCATTTATGCTGCGAGCATTTTTATTTCTGAAGGGGCTCTTATTTTTCCATTTCCACTTAACGAATTTATTTTCCTTGCTATCGCGGCGCAGTTCTTTTACCTCAATCGTACAGGAAATAAGTGGGCAGGCTTACTTTCAGTTTTTATTGGGATTTTCGGTGTCTTGAGCACACAGTTTTTTTGGACCTTCTTTTTTTCGCAGAAAGAAATGATTGCGTTCATGGATGGACTAACAACAGATTATTGTTTATTAGCTTCATACCTATTCATCTTAATCGGAGGAATCGCGACAATGATCAAGCAGAAAAAAGGCGTTCCACTTCTATTAAGCGGATTTTTCATTTTAGCCTTTATTGCGGGCGTTATGTTAAATCATCC
>JBGCDF010000186.1:0-17099 GCA_045105095.1 Crocinitomicaceae bacterium
AAGTTCCAGCCATCGAAGGAATTGATTCCGCCACCAAAGGTTCCCATCCACATGTATCCGCGAGCATCTTGAATGATACTATACACCTGAGACTGTGCGATCCCATTCTTCACTGAATAATTCTTGAAATTGTATTGCTGAGCATGTCCGAACATCACGAACAAAATGAAGAGGAATGGCAGAAATAATCGTTGTTTCAAGAGTGTGCGATTTTGAATAATCAAATATAGGAAACAGTTTTCGGTAAGCCCTCGACGAATAATAAAAGGAAGGCTACGAATTCTAGGTGAATTCTAAATTGGTTGAAAATTGGAAAAAATGCACGAAATAGAGAAACCCATAGAGAGAAGCCGATTCAGACAAGTTTGTGGCAAAGAATACTTTATAACGAAGCGTAAATTTAAGTGGTTCTTTGGAGATGAAAGGTGGGTAAGAACGAAGGAGGAATCATCTTTTTTACATAGTGTATTTCGACATAAATCAATTATCCTGCGACCACTCAAAGACGTTGATATGTATCTACAACATAATAAGCGTGTCAACTTAGAAATTGCGGTTTCTAAACTCAATAAAATCGTAATAAAACCAGGAGAATCCTTTTCATTTTGGAAACTCGTAGGGCGACCGAGTAAACGAAAGGGATATGTAACCGGGCTCATTTTGAAACAAGGACAAATTGATAAGGATATTGGCGGTGGACTGTGTCAATTAGGTAACCTACTCTTTTGGATGTTCGCCCATTCGCCACTAAGGGTTACTGAACGATATCGACATGGTTTTGATGTATTCCCTGATGTGAATCGAAAAGTTCCGTTTGGCGCAGGAGCAACGCTATCCTATAACTATATTGATTTACGAGTGAAAAATGAAACAGAAAATTCCTTTCAACTGCAGCTGTGGCTTGATGACAGATACTTAAATGGCGAACTACTAAGTGAGAGAAAAGTCGAAGCGCAATATATAATTGAAGAACGAAATCATAGAATGAAACAGCAGTTTTGGGGAGGTTACTCTCGGCACAATCAAATTGTTCAAATTGAGAAAAATGGCATAAGCGAAGTGGAAAAACTTCTGGTGGAGAATCACGCAATTATGATGTATAATCCTTTTCTCACTGAAAAAAACTGAGAGAGTGAAGTTTCGAAAATGCATCGTTGATCTAACTCAATAAACAATGAAAGAACGACATAATCTATTCATAAATGCTTTGATTCGCAATTTGCGTTTCCCTGAATTTCGGAATCTCTGGCGGAAGTATCGACGCAAACTGATGCTGTTTTGCTTTGCAGTCTTCATGGTCTGGTATGTCGATTGTCTGCCGGAGACTCTTTTTACTCAACCAAGATCTACAGTCCTGCTAGATGCTGATGGGAAATTACTGAATGCAACTATCGCCGATGATGGTCAATGGAGATTCGCACCTGATAAGGAAGTTCCACCGAAAATTGCGATCTGTTTGATTGAGTTTGAAGATCGAGCGTTCTTTTCGCATTGCGGAGTTAATTTTTCGTCATTAGGTAGAGCGCTTATCCAAAACGTATCGAATCATCGAGTGGTGTCGGGAGCGAGTACGATCAGCATGCAAGTTATTCGATTAATGGAGGGAAATCCACCGAGGACCTATTCCCAAAAGATCTACGAAATGTTGCTCGCAACGCGGATGGAATTGAGCTACTCCAAAAAGGAGATCTTGGGAATGTACGCTTCGAATGCGCCGTTTGGAGGAAATGTCGTGGGATTGGATGCAGCTGCGTGGCGCTATTTTAATCGAAAACCGAATCAGCTTAGTTGGGCGGAAAGCGCTACACTCGCAGTTCTTCCGAATGCTCCTGGGCTAATTCACCCCGGGAGAAACCGAGATGCGTTGACCGAGAAAAGAAATCGACTCTTAAAGCATTTGTACAAAGAAGGAATAATCGACCGGACGGAATATGAACTGGCGCTGACGGAAAGTATTCCAAACAGACCTGCAGCCTTACCTCAAAAAGCGTCGCACTTGTTGCAAAAGTTCATTGCTCAAGGGAGAAAGGGACAAACGATTCACTCGACATTACGCATTGATTTACAGTCGCGTGTAACGCAAGAACTGAATACCCACCAACAGTTTTTGGCCCACAATCATATTGAGAATGGAGCAGTGATCGTGGCTTCGGTGAAAACAGGCGAAATCCTTTCGTATGTGGGAAACGTAAGTCGCGCAGATGGTACACACGAATCCTTTGTGAATTGTGCCAACGCTCGAAGAAGTTCAGGAAGTGTTCTGAAACCCATTTTGTATGCAAAGAGTTTGGAGGCAGGAATCATAACTCCACACATGTTGCTGCCTGATGTTCCCTCAAAGTTTGGAAATTTCACCCCTCTCAATTATTCAGAAAACTATGATGGGTACGTACATGCAGATGATGCTCTAGCGCGAAGTTTGAACATTCCGTTCGTCCATTTATTGAATAATTATGGCTTAGGGAAATTCCACCGAAACCTGCATCAATACGAATTCGAAACGATCAACCGTTCTTCCCGACATTATGGACTTTCCTTAATCCTTGGTGGGGCAGAAGTGAGCTTAGAAAACCTCACGAATGCATATACCCGAATGGCACAAGAGGTGAACGAGGGGAGTTCTGTAGGCGTTCATTGTGAAATAGGTCGTAAAAAGGAATCAATTCCTTCAAAAACAAATCCTTCTGCCTTATATGAAATGTTTGAAGTGATGACCAAGCTCAAGCGTCCCGGAAGTGATAATCATTGGGAAATGTTCGATTCATCACGCAAAATTGCTTGGAAAACAGGGACAAGTTTTGGTTTTCGCGATGCATGGTCGATTGCCGTCACGCCTGAGTATGTCATTGCTGTATGGGTAGGGAATGCGGATGGTGAGGGGAGACCAGGACTCACAGGTTTTCAGGCGGCCGCTCCACTCCTATTTCGAATAGTGAATCAACTTCCAATGAAAGGTGAATGGTTTCAGCCTCCACGAGAATATCAGACGACCATTTCTATCTGTTCCGAAAGTGGTTACCGAGCGAGTGAGTTGTGCCCCCAAAAAAACCAGTCAGTCGTTCCAAGGTCTTCGCTTGAGAAAGGAGATTGCCCTTATCATCAAAAGATTCATGTTGATCAGAGTGAGCAGTTTCGGGTAAGCGATGAATGCGTAAACGTTTACGACATGAAGCATCCGGTGTGGTTCATTCTTCCTCCGTTGAATGCTCAGTATTATCAATCACATCACCCCAATTACAAAGACCTGCCACCCTGGATGGAAGGCTGTGGAGTGAACAATTCCCTGCAAAGTTTTTATGTGAGGTATCCCACTCCCTATGCCCGTATTCAGTTATCACGAGATTTAGACGGAAAGAAAGGATCAATCGTGCTGGAGGCTAGTTGTCGAAATAAATCATCGATTATTTACTGGCATTTAGATGATCATTTTCTTGGGACAACTGCAACATTTCACCAGATGAGTGCTTCACCTGAGTCAGGAAAACATACGCTTACTTTAGTCGATGAACATGGGGCGAGACAATCCGTTTCGTTTGAGGTGTTGTGACTTTAAGAGATCAGGGTTCGGCTATGCTCAGCCCTCCATTTAGAAATTCGGAACAGAGGGGTGAGGCTCTCGGACCCCGAAATCACGAAGGAAAAATGCACAAATTACGTCACCACAATAATCTTACTTCAACAACCTCAAATACATCTGAACGGTATTTTCCAACCCGTAGTACAAGGCATCAGAAATCAATGCGTGACCAATGGAAACTTCCTTTAATGCTGGAATGTTTTCTTGAAAGAAACGCAAATTGTCCAAACTCAAATCGTGCCCAGCATTGATTTCCAAGCCGAGTTCATTAGCAAGTTCTGCTGCTTTTACGTAATCAGCAATGGCTTTTTGTGGATCGTTTGAGTAGTTGTCGGCATACGGCCCAGTGTACAATTCAATACGGTCAACACCCGACTTGGCTGCGTATTCAATGTTTTGAAGTTCAGTATCAACGAAAATCGCAGAACGAATCCCTTCCGATTTAAATGTTGAAGCAAGATCTTTTAGTAAATCTTGATGCTTCTTTGTATCCCATCCTGCATTCGACGTTAATACATGCGGTGGATCAGGAACCAAGGTAGCTTGAGTTGGTTTCACACCAAGTACCAAATCCATAAAACGTTCGTTCGGATATCCCTCAATGTTGTATTCAGTTGTCACAACCTCCGCCAAGTCCAGAACATCTTGTCGTGTTATATGGCGCTCGTCAGGGCGAGGGTGAACGGTGATTCCTTCTGCACCGAAGCGCTCACAATCCTTAGCAACTTGTACAACATTCGGTGTGTTTCCTCCTCTGGCATTACGCAAGGTGGCAATTTTGTTAACGTTTACACTTAGTTTTACTGACATACGGTACGATTTTTGTCTCTACAAACGTAACAAGTATATGAGTATTATCCTGAGTTCGATCTGAAAATTATCGTTAAAACGACTGATAAAACGGAAGAAGTTAATTTCCAATGAATTCTGGACAAGATTTTAATTGAAATCCGCTTATTATACTACTTTAGCAAAAGAAATGAGAGCAATAGAGTTAATTACAGATGAGATTCCACCACTGAAGCACACCGATAGTGGTGAAAAGGCTTTGAGTTGGATGGAAGAATTTAAAGTTTCTCATCTTCCAGTGTTGAAATTAGGGAATTTTGTAGGTGTTATCTCTGAGGCAGATTTGTTGGATCAGACTGACTTAAATTTGAACTTAGATGAGTTATTTCAACACCTTCCAAGACCGATCGCTTACGCAGGTGATCACATTTATCAGGTGTTGGCACGCGTTTCCGAATTTAAATTGAGCTTGATTCCTATCCTAGATCAGGAAGATAAATACCTCGGATGTACAAGTGTCCATCACTTACTAACCCTTATTGCGAATACGAGCAGTATCAAGGAGAATGGTGGGATATTAGTGCTGGAAATGGCGAGAATCGACTATTCGATGGCGCAAATTGCTCAAATCGTTGAAGGGAATGATGCGAAGATTTTAAGTTCTTACATCATGTCCTCTCCTGATTCTACGAATATCGAAGTGACATTGAAAATTAATACAATCGAACTGGATCGTATTATCAGAAGTTTTGAACGCTACGAATACATCATTAAAGCATCTTTCCAAAAAAGTCAGTTTTCAGAAGACTTGAAGTTCCGATACGATGCACTAATGAATTACTTGAACTTTTAAGCATGAATGTTGCAGTATATGGTCAGAGAGTGACCAAACAAACTTCGAAGTACTTCATGGAGTTTTTGGGGGTGTTGAAGGACTTTGGTTGGAATCCAGTGGTGCATGCAGATCTCAAAGAAATTCTTGTAAAGAAAATTGGCTTGTCTGAGGATACGGATCAATTTAGTTCGTACAAAGATCTTCAGTCGGGAATTGATTTAAGCTTTAGTATTGGAGGAGATGGAACCTTCATGAAAAACGTCAAGTTCGTTCGCGATTCTGGCGTACCTGTTTTGGGAGTCAATACAGGGAGACTAGGGTTCCTAGCAAATGTCGGACGTGATTCGATTCAAGAAGCGATGGATCTGGTACACAAAAAGAGCTATGTGCATCAGAAACGTTCGATGATTAAGGTAGATACGGAAGAAGACATTTTTGGAGATGAAAATTTTGCCTTGAACGAAATTGTACTTCAGAAAAAAGATACATCAACGATGATTACCGTTCACGCTGAGTTGGAGGGTAAGTACCTAAACTCGTATTGGGCGGATGGATTAATCGTCGCAACGCCTTCAGGTTCTACAGCGTATAGTTTGAGCTGTGGTGGCCCGATTATCACTCCAGGATGTCAGGTACACATTTTGACGCCGATTGCTCCACATAACCTGAACGTAAGACCAATGGTCGTGCCGGATCACATGCCAATCAAATTATCCGTAGAAGGACGAAGTCGTAAGTACTTGGCCAGTTTAGATGGTCACTCGATGAGCATTCGTCAAGGGGAAGAGCTGATTGTCAGTAAGGCAGATTTCATGGTTAATGTAATTAAGTTCGAAGACAACAACTTCCTAGATACCATTCGAAACAAAATGCATTGGGGAATTGATAAACGCAATTGATCCGATAGCTATCGATTCACAGTTTTTAACGCTGGCAGGATGTTTGCCAGTATACATCTAAGTGGAAAACACTATTTTTACAACATAATTAAAAAATCATTTATGATACGATTACTTTTTAGTCTATTTGCGGTTGCCTTGATTAGCACAAGCGCTTTCGCATCTGAAAAAGAAAAAGATAAAAGCAAGAAAGCGAAGAAACCGAAACTAGAGAAAGGAATTTACGCTGAGATCACCACACCGAAAGGAGTGATTCTTTTGCGATTGGAGCACGAAAAAGTGCCAATGACAGTAGCGAACTTCGTTGGACTTACAGAAGGTGACTTCACTGCAGATACAAGCTACTATAAAGAAGGGAAGTACTTCGACGGTTTGAAGTTTCACCGTGTAATGGCCAACTTCATGATTCAAGGAGGTGATCCTCTTGGAAATGGATTAGGAGGACCAAAGCACCGTTTTGAAGATGAATTCCACCCCGACTTAAGACATACGGGAGCTGGAATTTTGTCAATGGCAAACCCAGGACCTGATTCTAACGGTAGTCAGTTCTTCATCACTCATAAAGCAACTCCATGGTTGGATGACAAGCATTCTGTATTCGGATATGTAGTTTCTGGTCAAGACGTGGTAAACACGGTTGAGAAAGATGACGAGATGAAGGTTCGAATCATCCGTAAAGGAAGAGAAGCTAAGAAGTGGGATGCTACAGAAGCATTCAATGCAAAGCAGAAAGAAGTTCGCGCAGGTAAACTGAAAGAAGTTCAGGAGTACTTGACGAAGATGGAAGAAGGGGGAGATTACCCTTCAGTGATCGAAGCGTGTAAAAAAATCAAGCAGTTGGATTCGACAAAAGCAGACGATATGGATGCGAAAATTGCCGAAGTAACTGAGAAAATGAAAGTTGAAGAAGCTGAGCTTAAAGCTTACATCGAGAAGATTTCAAAGATGAAACCACCAGCATACAATGACTTGATGTATCAGGAGATTTTGAAGGATTATCCGAATGCAAAGCAATCGCCTTCTGGATTGGTGTACATCATCGAGAATCCAGGTGAAGATTTAAAGCCTGCTTCAGGAAGTAAAATGTCTGTAGATTACCTTGGAACCTTCCGATTAACAGGAAGAAAGTTCGACGCATCATACGACCGAGGTCAGCCTATGAATTTCCAATACAAAGTAAACCGCATGGTTCCAGGTTTCGAAGAAGGACTTGGATTGATGGGGAAAGGTGGAAAAGGAAAGATTTTCATTCCTTACCATGCTGCATACGGACCAAACGGTCGTGGAACGGCAATTCCTCCTTATTCGGATCTTGTATTTGATTTAGAGATAAGAGATGTTCAAGCGCCTGCCGCGCAGCAACACGAACATCACGAAGGCGATGGTCATGATCACAACCATGATGGACATAATCATTAGGAAGTAAACAAAGAAATTGGAATCCTCATTTGTCTGCCGATAGTTATCGGTAAGATGAGTGGGGATTTTTTGTTGGGCGTTTCCCGATAGCTATCGGGCACCAGCTATCCGCTGTAGTCTTGTCCGTCAAATACGTACAAGAGCTGCCGCTTCTATCTGTAACGCGACAGTCGTTATCTACATCCAATTTTGGTATTTGAACGCTCTCCTGCTTCTACGCTTTTTCACTAGACCGATTTCAGTGTAGGCTCTTCCCGCGATAACAAATGAACCACCAATGAGGCTAAGTGGAATAAGCGTTACACCTAAGGAGACCGGTACGAATGCTCCAACAATCGAAACAATCATTCCGAGTACGCCAACAATTAGGCTAATAACAAGTTTTCGCTTAGCTTTTCTAGTGCCTTCTCCGGCTAACAATTCTTTGTCAGCATCATCATCAATTTCAATAAGAAGTTCTTGTATTTCGTCGGAAGAATACCCCAAACGCTCCAATCTATTTTGGAAATATGAATTATTCAACGGAGCGCTATTTCGTTTACGTGAAATATACTCTTCGACAAGTTGTATGAGTGGATTGATATTTGAATCAATTACTTCATCCATTCCATCAGATAAAATCAACATCCGTCGTTTTCACCAAATAGGTATCTCCTGAACTGGAAGATACTTCAATGAAATCTTTGGCGGAAGCCTCGGCCTCTAAAATTTCCACTTGATCGCCTTCTTTTAGCGTCGCTTCAGAAATCTTACTGGAATCCTTGTACGTTGGGATGCTCTCCTTCGTTACAATCGCATAACGCGTCTGATCGGCGTAATTGGATGCACCGTAGGCAATAATCACTGAACCAATCATGCAACAAAAGGTCAAAAAGCCAAGAGCAACGAATAAGCGTTTGTACGAAAGGTCTTTAACACGCAAGAAGAAGATGGTGCAAAGAGCGAGTACAAAGCTGAACACAATCGCGAGAATTGACCACGTCATTCCTGAGAATCCATATAATATTGACTCAAAACGATTGAGTCGTGGTTCCCACGATGCCCCTGGATTTAGTTTACCATAGACTGATTGAATTCTTTCCTTCGCATCTGCATCAGAGGGCGTCAATTTGAGTACTTTTTCAAAAGACCAGATCGCCTTACCATATTGTTTCGCTTCGGTATGTGCCAATCCGAGGTTGTAATAGCAAGCTGCATCATTCGGAGTTTCCGCCAAGGAAGCTTGAAATTTCTCGATTGCCAATACGTAGTTTGAATCTTGAAAGGCTTTGGTTCCCTCATCAAAGTTGGAACCTGCAAAACCCAGAAATGGGAATAATACCGCTATGAAAATCGCGAAATGCTTCATCCTTAAAGAGCTTTTGTGATAGATTCCAATTGAGAATAAACGGGACGACGTCTGTCCGCAGAACCGCCAAAACCAAACCTTGATTCTTCGCAGGTTCTGAAAATACCTTGCACTGATTCTTTTAAATCGGGTTTGTTCATCGAATCGAGGTACACGTAAATTTCGTTCTTGCTCAAGATCCGATCGGTGTCGGTAATTCCCATCTTGCATTCGAAAGCCTTTCTAAGTGCGTTTTCAACACTCGAGTAGAAGGCATCGTCTTCTCCAGAAGTCAATAGCGATTTCGACGTCGCCATGAGCGAACTCAGCTCCTTATCTTTTCGTTGAATGACTTGTTTGGATTCAATTTCATCCGCAGATTGTTCACGTCTTCTCACTAGGAAAATAAAGAAGAATGCACAAATGAGAGGAGCACTTACGCCAGACCAAAATAAGGGTGTCCCAAAAATTGAATCTGTTGAAACTACTTGTTTTTTCATTCGGAGATCAACCGCGCTCAGTTTGTAGATCGCTTCGTCTACGGCAGGCTTTTTCGAATCTGCTGCCACAATACTTGGGTCTTCGAACACTTCCAATGCGTGTGTGTCAGAAACGACCGTGATGTATTGTTCTTTTTGAGGATCGAAATAAGAAATAGTCGTTCCTGGAATAGCTATTTTTCCTTTGTTCGAAACCTGAATGTTATACTCGTACGAAATCACTCCTTCCGCGCCGTTAACTCCGTAAGCGATGTCTTTCATTACAATTGGGTCGCCATAAACGATAAATCCTTTTGGAAGACTGAGTTCAGGTTCTAAACTGTTTTGAATGTTTCCAGCTCCTTCAATTTTAAGGGTCAGCTTGAACACATCTCCCTGCTTCACACGATTTGTATCGATCTTTCGGGAAATCGAGTATTCTCCAACGGCACCAATGAAATCACTCGGGGCATTACTCGGGAGTGGTTTAATTTGAATCGTCGCTCCGCTCGATCGAAGACCAAATGAACCGAATCCTTTGAATAAATCCATGGTAAAAGGCTCAAGAATGAATACTCCAGTACCAGGAGGGAAGACGAGATTACGATCATATTCAAAGCTAAAATAATCGACTCCCTTATAGTCGTCGTTGTGTATTTTGAGTTGACGAGAGGTGTTGGTTAAAGCTTGGAATTCAATTCCTTTTCGTTGGATAAAGCTGTTGTAATTTCCAATGCGAGTCGGTTGGAAACGTGCGTAAACCTTAGCTCCGACAACCACTGATTCTCCTTCGTAGATCGTCTTTTTATTGCATTGAATTAGCCCGAAAGCAGGATCGCGAAGTTGCTGCGCGGTAACCTGCCCGTTATTATTCAAACTTACTTTCTTCGAAACGTTAACGGTAATTGTATTAGACTGATAGGCTTTTCCTGAGCGGTTTGTAATATATGCAGGTCCGATTTTATACGTACCAGGTTTTGTGAACACCCCAGTTTCTGTATTGCTGTAGATGACTAACACATTTCCAGTGTTATAGTCCATCTGATAATTCATTCCGCTCGAAATAGCGCCGCTATTCACGAATGTCACAGGAACATTATCGATTTGATGCGTCCCTTCAACATTCGATTCTATCTTGAAAGCGATGGTTTCTCCAACTTCGACGCTGGTGCTCGAAACGGACAATTTCACTTCTGTTTTTTGCGAAAACGCCGCAAAACAGAAACAAATACTTATGAGAGATAAAACCTGCTGAGTCATTTTACCAGTCTTTACCAGATTTTGCGCTGCTCCCGCCGGTGCCAACGCCCATCATACTTCGTTTCGTTTCGGCCTCTTTCTTGGCAATTTTATCCAGCGTACGTTCAACCATTTGGTTAGATAGTTTGCCTTCTGAAGAATCATCGGATCCGCCGCTACCACCTTGACCACTTTGTTTGTCATTGGGGCCACTATTTCCTCCGCTGCCATCATTCTGCTTCTCTTGGTTTCCCTGATCCCCTTGTTCACCCTGGTCTCCTGGATCACCTTGCTGGCCATCATCTCCATCATTTCCGTCATTATTCTGAGGATCGTTTGGATCTTTTGGTTTCGGTGGGGGATTAACCTTTTCCTTCATTTTGCGAATCGCTTTGGAAAGGTTGTAACGTGTTTCTTCGTCATTTGGATTATTGCGAAGTGCTTCCTTGTAGGATTCAATCGCTCCTTTGTAATTCTCTTGGCGCATTTGAGCATTACCCATGTTGTGCATGGCGTCCGATCGGTCGCGCTTGCTCATTTTTGTACTGCTACCTTGTTGGTAGATTTTTTCAGCTCGCTCAAAATCACGTGATTTATAGGCTGATTGTGCCATTTCATCCGACAAGTCAATGTCTTCGGGTGCTATTTTTTGAGTAGATTCATAGTACTTCAACGCATCAGCATACTCCTTCTTCTCGTATGCCTTACGCGCCATTATCAGCGTATCGCGCCATGCATCCTCCTCCTGTCCGAAAGACATCGAACTGGACAATACCAACACAAAAATTACTAATACACTTTTCATTTTATCGTATTAATCGATGCTATCGTTTTATCATTTTATCGAGCAAACCAACATAGTTTTTCGACCAAAGTAAAAAGGCGAGCCAAAAGAGAATCGCCAAGAACAATGGCACTTGATAGCGCTGTTGCCTTATATCAAACTCTAAAGTATCAATTTTGGTTCGCTTCATTTGATTAATTTCTGTTAATAAAGCTGAAAGATCTGGAAATTCACTTGAACTGACATTTGCATTCCCTCCTGTTTGGGCTGCCAATTTCTCAATAAATTGCTTGTTTAACTTCGAAACGACGGTCTTTCCACGAGCATCCGTTTTGTACCCCTGATTGGGTCTAAAGGGGTTTTTCGGGATTAACCCACCTTTTTTTGTCCCAATTCCGAGGATAGACAATTGCAGGTTTTTCTCCTCCAACTCCTTAACAGATGTGCTCAAGTTCCCTTCGTGATCTTCCCCATCGGTAATCAGAATAATTCCTTTGGTTGTCTTCTGTTCTGAGAACATCTTCGCCGATATTCCAAGCGCCATAGAAATATTCGTTCCTTGGCTTGAGATTAGATCCGTCTCAATATCTTCGATGAAAAGCTTAGCCGCACCATAATCGCTGGTAATGGGTAAATGAACGAAGGCATTATTGGCAAAGAGTGCAATTCCAATTTTTTCTCCGTGTAAGTTGTTGATCAATTGAATGATGGCTCTTTTGGAGATGTCCAATCGGGAGAGATCAGACGAAATATCCCGTGTATTCATTGAGTTGGAAATGTCCAATGCGACTACAAGTTCAAGTGACTCTGCCGTTCCTTTTACTTTTTTCGTTCCGAAGACGGGTTGACTAATCGCAATAATCATCAATACGATAGCATTTCGAAAGAAGAAAAACTTTAGGAAAGCACTCATGGATGAAACAGGTCGCAAGTAAGACTGAGCAATACGTGCGTTGGCGTTGGAAGCCATTCGGTTTGTCCGAAGGAGATTAAAAATGAAGATTCCTAAAACGGGAATCATGATCAATATCAGGTAAAAAGCAGAAGGGAAAATATACCCTAACTGTTCACCAGAATCGCCACCTAGCCATCCAAGAGAATTGGTCAAAAGAATATATAAAAACCAGAAAATGACTTCCCATGCAATGATTCCTGTTAGGATCAACTTTAAGCGATATGTGAATTTTTGTTTAGTCATTGTGCTTAAAGACGAGGTAATTTGCAGACCAAGTGATCATCGCTAAAATGAATGCCCAGTTCAAGAATGCTGCTGGATTTGCAGGCGGGTCTGATTTGAAATGCTGATTTTCAATCTTACGTTTTTCCAAGGTTTCAATTTCCTTATAGATTTCGCGAAGACTTTCTTCATCCGTAGCTCGGAAGTATTGACCTCCTGTCATGCTCGCGATTTTTCTCAACTCTGGCTCGTTGATCTCAACGGGCATTGTTTGGTAATGTGTTCCAAATGTGGTCACGACAGGCGATTTCGCTGTTCCATAACTTCCCACACCAATGGTGTACACACGCACATTTTTTGCTTTCGCCAGCGCTGCAGCTTCGAGAGGGGCGGTTTTTTCAGGGTCACCGCCGTCCATTCCATCCGTCAGTAGGATCACTACTTTCGATTTCAAGCTATCGCTTCGCAAACGGGCTACGGCAAGTCCCAGACCTTCACCAATGGCTGTTCCCCCTTCTAGGTAGTCACCGCTAATTCCGTCAATTTGTTGTTTGAGTATGGAATAATCCAGAGTTGGAGGGCAGGCAGTATGAGCCGCTCCAGCATACGCAATTAACCCAATTCGATCTCCATCTCGTCCATCCACAAAATCCTTTGCAACTTTCTTCGCAGCTTCAAGGCGGTTAGGTGTAAAGTCCATTGCGAGCATCGATCCTGAAACGTCCATGGTAATCACAATGTCAATTCCATCTTTGAAATCTTTGTCTGAATTATCGTAATTCGCCCAATTGAAAGGTTTGGCCATGGCAAAAATGAGTAGCGCGGCGATTAATCCGTAAATGATGAGGTTCATCTCTCGAACACGCCCGATCCATTTAGAACCCAATGCACGTTGACTATCGGCGCTACCACTAAATTTCACTTCTCCTTTGCGCGTTCGTTCGAATCGATAAATAATGAATAGCACGAACGGAATCAGGCACATTAGCCAAAGCCAATGCGGAGAGAAGAATTCGTATTCCCAAAAGCGTATGTTCCAGTTAGTCAACATTGTCAAAGTCCAGTGGACTTGTTTCTGCAATTATTTGTTTTACAAGGGTCGATTGTCGAAGAATCGAAATTACTTCGGGTTTTGACTTGGCGAATTTCACCATATCCGATTGTGATAAGATACGCGCAACGGTATCTACCGTTTCATCGTTCAATCCTTGTTTTGTTAAAATGATTTTCGTTTGCTCAGTCGTTTTGTCGAGGAGCGAAATGTTGTAGCGAGCGGTCAGATAAGATCGCAAAATGTACGACAACTCTACAAAATGTTCTTTGAGCTGTCCTTTGTTCCAAAGCTCACTCGCGTCCAGTGCTTCCACAGCTTTAATTGTGCGCTCTTTCAGGTTCATCGGACGAATTTCTTCACGATTTTCAATTTCACGATCCCATCTTCTACGTCTTACTATCAACCAACCCATCACGAGTGCTCCAAGGATAATTGCGATCCACCACCAGTTCTCTTTGAGAAATTTCATGGGTGAAAAAGGGACTTCAGGAATATCGGTAAAGTTTTCGCGGATTTCGTAGAGGTCAACTTTGTCGTTTTCGTCTACGAGAGTTACTTCCAGCGCAAGGTCATCAAAGCGATAGATTGAATCGTTGATAGTAATTGATGCTCCAGGAATGATGTATTCGCCATCTTCCCAAGCGGTCACGATGTACTCTCCAATCCATTTTTTCTTCAACCCAAGTGCGATGATAGTATCTCGGAAAGGTTCAATCAGTTCAAATTCAGCGCCCTTTTTTGATAGGGATCCCCCTTCTTTGAACCGGCCTTTTAAGTAGTCAATCTCTTCGGAGAAGCTAAGGGTATCGGTAAGCTTCGTTTTGACAATGTATTTGATTGAAACAGGCTCGCCAATCAGGATATTGTCCTGAGAAATATCTTCAGAAAGCTGTTGGGACCAAGCATTGAATGTTGCCCCGAGGAATATCAAGATATATACAAAGTACCTTCTCATCTATTCTTAAACAAATGCATTAATGGTTTGATATAATCTTCTTCCGTTGCGATGGACACGTAGTCGATTCCTGAACGTTTGAATTCTTTAAATAGATCTGCTTCGAAGCGTTCGAAATTATCAGCGTGCATTTGCTTCGCAGTTGAGCTACTTGAGTTCACCCAAGTTGTTTCGCCAGTCTCCGCATTGAACAGCTGAACAATCCCAATGTTCGGTAATTCACTTTCCGATTGATCGAACAGGCGAAGTGCAATCATATCGTGCTTCTTACGGGAAACTTTGAGTCCTTCCATGTAGTCGTTGTCATCAACAAAATCGCTGATCACAAAGGCAATTCCACGTTTCTTCTGGGTGTTTCGGAAGAACTTAAGTCCTTCATTGATGTTTGTTCCTGTACTCTCTGGCTTTAGTTCGATCAGCTCTCGTAAAATGACGAGTGCGTGCTTTCTTCCTTTTCCTGGAGCAATGTAACGTTCCACTTTGTCCGATACGAAAATCGCTCCGACTTTATCGTTATTGGTAATGGCTGAAAATGACAATATTGCCGCAATTTCCAGTGCTAAATCTTTCTTGGTTTTTTCTTGCGTACCGAAATCTTCCGACCCCGAAACATCAATGATCAGCATGACAGTTAGCTCCCGTTCTTCCTCGAATACCTTAACGTAAGGCTCGTTGAAGCGCGCGGTCACATTCCAATCGATTGTGCGTACTTCATCTCCAAAGTGATAATCGCGAACTTCGCTGAAAGCCATTCCTCGACCTTTAAAGGCAGACTGATACTCACCAGAGAAAATATGCCTAGTGAGTCCTTTCGCCTTAATTTCAAGGTGACGGATTTTCTTTAAAAGTTCTTTCGTTTCCATTCGCTGCGTTCCGATCTATGGAACTTCCACTTTATTGATGATTTTTGAAACAATACTGGAAGAAGTCATGTTTTCTGCTTCTGCTTCATATGTCAATCCAAGACGGTGTTGCATTACGTCTGGCGCAATTGCGCGAACATCATCAGGGATAACGAATCCACGTCCATTCAAAAAGGCGTATGCTTTAGATGCTAAGGCCAGATTGATACTCGCACGAGGTGAACATCCTACGGCAATCATCGGTTCTAAAAATCCGAGTCCAGCTTGGGCGGGTTCACGTGTAGCGAATACAAGATCGACAATGTACTGTTCAATCTTTTCATCCAGATATACTTGCTTCACGAGCGATCTGCAACGGTCGATGTCATCTGCCGAAATCACTTGTGTCGCACTTGGAAGTCCACCTTCGCGTACATTCGATCGAATAATCATTTGCTCTTCCTGCTTTGATGGGTATCCCAACGAAACTTTCAGCATAAAACGATCGACTTGCGCTTCAGGAAGCGGGTATGTTCCTTCTTGTTCAATCGGGTTTTGCGTGGCGAGTACCAAGAATGGTTTTGGCAATTTATATGTCGTATCTCCAATAGTAATTTGACGTTCTTGCATGGCCTCGAGAAGCGCACTTTGAACTTTCGCTGGGGCACGGTTGATCTCATCGGCTAGAACGAAATTCGAGAAGATCGGCCCTTTTTTGACCGTAAACGACTCACTTTTCTGATTGTAAATGAGTGTACCTGTAACGTCTGCAGGAAGTAAGTCTGGAGTGAATTGGATTCGACTGAAATCTACGTTGATCGCATCTGAAAGCGTCTTGATTGCAAGTGTTTTCGCTAAACCAGGAACCCCTTCGAGTAGCACGTGTCCATCGGCGAGTAGTGCAATTAACAGACGATCAACCATATACGACTGACCAACAATGACCTTTGCCACTTCCTTTCGAAGCATGTCAATTACATGTGCCTCAACTTTGATTTTTTCGCTAACGATTCTCAGCGCTTCCGCTGGATTCATTGGGTTCTTATTCGCTTCCTCCATGGTATTTTTTAAGATCAACAAAAATGTAAAGATACGAACGGAAGGGCTTGATTTTGCTGTTAATTATTGTTAACATTGTTTAGTAACCAAACCGCTGTTTATCCAAGATGGAAGCTAGAAAATGTAAGGAGTGTGACCAAAAGTTATTGGGACGCAAAGATCAAAAATACTGTTCAGATTATTGTCGAAATAGTTACAATAATCGCTTGAATCAGGATGCGACAAAATACATTCGTCGCATCAACAATATTTTGCGAAAGAACCGTAGAATTTTGAGTGAGTTGAACCCGAAAGGAAAGATCACGGTCGATGGGATTAGTCTGGCCGAAGAAGGCTTCAATTTTCATTATTACACGAATACCTACGTTACAAAGAAGGGAGCGACGTATTTCTTTTGTTATGATCAGGGATATTTGAAATTGGATGGAGATCAGTATATGTTGGTGCAGAAGCAGGATTATGTGAAGTAGGGGTGTGGGCTTTGCATTATTGGATAATGTAATTGATTATATTGTGAGATATTGAAGATATGCGTCATAGTGGTGGATATACAATAGTTATGCGTAATGAAAAAATAGCGAATGCATCTATTTAAACTAATCATAATAGTTATTTGTCTTCCCTCTTCCTACGGTTATGCACAATTGGATAGTCTTTCTAATTG
>JBGCDF010000187.1:0-4166 GCA_045105095.1 Crocinitomicaceae bacterium
ACACAATGACCCGACCAATCTCATTTCCGAATTGTTCGCAGTTGAACAGTGAATCCAATTTATTACGGGAGAACCTGGCTGATGCCGTTGTTTCATAACTTATTAAACCGTCATTCTTTAGTTGTTCGAAGGACTGTTGCCAAAGACGCACGGCTTCTTCTATTACCGCACGAGTTGGAAGATTTAAAGAGTCATTTTCTTGTGCGTAGGAGTTAAAGGAAGCACAAATTGCCAGTAGTAGAGCTACTTTCTTCATGATCATTAATTTATTGTTTGTCACCAAAGATAAATGTAGTTGACCCCTGTATACCAAGTAGAATTACCTGTTTAGCGAATTTCACCAGGGAAAACCCTTGCCCTAAAACAGGGTTATTCAAAAATTGAATCGTGGTTTCTGTTCTTGATAGCGGATAGATGTAGCCCCAACTTTGTACTCAAAGGGAAACACATTCCTGATGGAGGTAACCGAAAATCCATTTAACAGAGTAGGTGAAGATTAAAATTAGAAATTATGTTAGAAGCAGGAAAGTACACACTGTCATTTGAACAAGGAGGAACAACTTATTACGTTGGAAACGACGGGAACTTTGGTTTATTGGGAACCTCAGCCGCTAACGCAATAGAACTTGTCTTTACGGAGGCGCAAGATGTGAAATGTGCGTTTACATTATCATTCACACAAAATGGTAGTACATGGTATGTTGGCGATAGTGGCGATAAAGGACTTTTTGGAGTGGCAACTGGTCCACAAAATGTGTTTTTCGCGGCAAATGTATCGGGGAGTGGAGGAAGCTATACTTGCGCTTTGCGATCTGGAGCAAAGCTAGATTGGAGTGTTTCAAATAATGGTACGTTTGGATTATACAATGTCCAGGATATCAACTTCGAACCTATGAAATTCACCTTAGCGAGCGTGTAAGGTTAAGATTACTAAAAATCCCGTTACGACAACTGTTTTAACGGGATTTTTGTGCTTTGGTAAAATTAACTTTGTTGTTCAAAAGTTACCGCGTAGTAAGTAATTCCGAATGGACCTAGAACACTCGAAGTGACGATACGAGAATCGACCATTTTCATATTGGCTCCAGCGTTTGGAAATTTCTTGTAAATCTGGTCCGTCGCATTATCGATAGCATCTTGAATGTTATTCGAGTAATACGCGATACCAACGATTTGATTATCTGAAACCGATGTCAATGCTTCAGGTGCATCGCTTGTTTCCAAAATATCTTCAATTGGAATACGCTCCGTTCCGTGTGCCATTTGGAAATTGATATAGTCAAGATCCGTTGAATAACGAACAGTCTTACGAGCTGTGTAAGGGAAATCTCCGATAACAGCACATGGCTCGCCTGTTACCATGTAAATTGGTGGGTAAATTGTTGCCAGAGATGCTTCGATCTGAATTTTACAAAATCCGTCTTCGCGACCTTTTGCAACAATAACGATCTGACTGTTTGAACCGTATCGGTATGCGGCTACTTCTGTTGGGTATAAAATTTCTCTACTCATTTTGTGAATTGTTTATGTGTTAGTTCCTACTCGTTTGGTTATAGGTTTTTCGGATATTACCTGAGTACAAAGTTGAGGTTGATAGCAGTTTTTGGAAAGAGTGGATTTGCCAGAGTTGGAAAAACACGTAAAACTACGCGGTGTGCTTGTATTTATACCTGTTATCTTTCGATTGTATTCACTAAACAATTATTATGTCCACCTATACTCTCAACTTTAGAAATGAATCGAGCGATAATGCTTCGTTTGTTATATTTCAGAAAGCTCCGGATGTGAACAATCAAAATTCAGATTATCTAGTTTGGAAAACAATTCACACCATTCCGCCCCCCTCTCCTTGGCACATAGACTATTCATTTGTTTGGGGTAAAACTGGAACGCCCCCATCAAATGACTACTATGTGATACATTTAAAAGAAGGAGAAGAGTTCAACTTGGATGCATTCGATAAAGTTGAGCCAATTGATTTTTCAGAATCAAACACCAAGGAGCTTGTTCTAAGCGAAGATTTGCTATTATCAATAATTTAGGGGAATGTGTTGACACAAAAAAGCCTCAACATTCTAATGAACATTGAGGCAGGTAGTTGTAGGATAAAACCTTTATTCTTCGAGTACTCCTTCTTCCTCTTCAATTTCTTCTTCCTCCAAAACGTCATTGGAGACAACCTCGTCGCCGAACTTTTCGTAATTAACAAGCCATGCAGCTGCGTTTTTCACATAACGTCCCGTTCCGGCAGTATCCCAATTGATATAGAGACGCGTAAATCCTCCGTCCAAAATCAGGCGTTTCCCATTTTTCTCATAAACGGCAGTCACCAAGTTTCCTGCTGATCCGTACACAATTGGCTCCAAATCTTTATGGTCAGAAAGCGTGGCAATCGTTACACCTTCGTATAAATTTTGAATTCCCGTTGTGATGAGGTGATTCGGCATAACACCTACTTTTTTACCTCCCATCATGAGGTCAACGACTTTGTTGCCCATTGTGTTTCCGTTCATTTCCACACCGATCAATTCTTTGGCTACGTAGTTGGCATCTGCGTAATAAGGTTGGTTATCTCCCCAGATGTAAACTCCTTTTCCCGCATCAAAGAACTCTTTAATTACTTTGATATGTTCCTTGTTCAACATCTGAGTAGAGCTGGAAACAATCCACAATTGACATGCTTTATCCAATCCTTCTTTCAGTTCTTCTGGTTCTGGTGGGCGGTTCATCCAGCGGTAAACGGAGAACCCTTTTTCTTTTAAAGCAGCTTCAGGTAGTTTAAAATCGAACCCTTCTCCTGTGTACAAGTGAAGAACAGCAATGGTTTGGCCTTCGAAGGCACCATCTACGGCTAAATCATATTGGTTTCCATTCGCATTTCCGTAGGAATCGGAGGCTACTTCTTTCTTTACAACGCGTTTTCGTTCTGACCGAGTTACGTCGTCGTAGTATACTTCTTCGACTTCTTCGGTGATGACATTCTGAGCTGCGCAACTATTGTACTGAGCTAAAGATTGATTGGATATAAAGGAAAAGCTCAAAGCAATTCCTGCGATCCCGATAGCTTTTGGGATAAGTTTGGAGGTTTTCATAATGTGATTGTTTCAATTTTACAACCGTACACCGAAAACCAAAAAGGGTTCAAAAGAAAGGATTTAACTCATGCTAAGATTGAAGTTTACTGACCCCGAACCTTGGTTGCCAATGAGGTATTTTTCGCGAATTACCTTCAGGTGATGGAGATCATGACCAGCAATTGTCCATCCCAATTCCCGTGGTGAAATTTCGACATTACTCGCGATCCCTTGGAAGTCCAGATTTTCAACGTTCATCCGCTTGAAAAATAGAATGGTCGACTGTCGGACCAAATTGTATTCCTGAAGTAGATCTGCAAAGGAAATTCCTGAAACAGCATCTTCGTTTGCGTATTTATCTTGATCAAACCCGGGAAGCATTAGCTCCTCTTTTCGAGAAAAACACAAGGCACGATAGGATAGAATTCTTTCCGTATCGATGCAATGAGATACTACTTCTTTGATCGTCCATTTGTCCTCGGCGTATTTATACTTAGATTGCGCTTCAGAGATGGATTCGAGTGTTTCCAACACTTCATTTCGCGAAGTTTCCAGTGAGGAGATTAAATCATCTTTCAGAGCGACATCAATATATCGTGAGAAGTAAAAATTCTCTTTTGTCGAAGGTTTTAAAATGGTCATTTCGGCAGTTTTAATTTGTTTGAAGATACGAAACTATGACGAAGCCGTTTCGATAAACCTTACTCCAAGCATACAAACATCGTCGATCGGTTCATTTTCTCCTCGCCACTGGTCAAACTCCTCTTGAATCAATTGTTTTTGCGTCTCCATAGGTTGCTCATTAATCGACTGCAGCAATGTTTTCAATCGCCTGGAAGTAAATTTCTTGCTTTTCTCCCCTCCGAACTGGTCGATAATTCCATCTGAAAACAAATAAACACTATCACCTTGTCTCAAATGCAACACGTGATTGGTGAATTGCTTGCGGTAATCGTATTTCCCAATAGGTTGACGGTCTGCCTTGATTTCATTGAATACACCTTCTGTAAAATAGTACAACGGTCGATTGGCACCAGCATACTGCAACTGATTTTTGGACTTGTCTAATCGACAAAGGGCAATGTCCATTCC
>JBGCDF010000188.1:0-11776 GCA_045105095.1 Crocinitomicaceae bacterium
TTAAGGCTAAATGCCACACCGTTGTTACTTGTCCCCCCATTGAACGTTAAGCCGTAGTATTTTCCGTTAGAAGCACTGAGCAATCTCCCTACAGGGTTCGCTCCATTGGCTCCATCGAAACTGTGAATAACTTGATAGGTATTCGTAGTCAGGTTGTATTCGTAAATTACTCCTTGATTATTTGCTCCTCCATAATACGTCATTCCCATTAAGTTCCCTTGATTGTTTAGAATCATGCCACTTTCAGGAACGCCACCTGTAGTTGCTGCGAAATCATGTAATTTCGTATACACTCCAGATACGTAATTGTAAACAAAAAGAACGCCTACATTATTTGCTCCTCCTTGGCTTGTAACGCCGTACAAGTCTGTATTGTTCAAAACTAATTTACCGCGTGGATAATCGCCTGGAACAGTGTCAAATTCTACCAATAGATTAAACTCATCTGATAAGACTTGAAATTCATAAAGACCTCCTACCGCAAGATTACCAGTTCCACCATCTACCGTCAGACCGAACATTCTCCCTGAGCCGTTATCCACTAGCCCAGCAGTACCGTTTTCCCCGTAGTAATCTTTAAACTCCATTACGGTTTCCGTATTCTGACCAATGCTATCCGTCCTGAATAGTTTTTGCTCACCAGAAGACGAAGTAATTCCGTAAAATTCACTAGAAATTTGGGCTTTTGCCTGAAAGTGGCAAAGGAACATGATGATAATTAGGCTGAGATTTTTCAAGGTATGAGTTGTTTTCATGGGAGTATACTTTTATCTCACAAATTTATGATCAAATAATGGGGTGTGAAATACGTGGATTACGTAAATACTACGTAGGGGTACGTAGTTGGTGTAACTTAGAGTTATGGAGTTACATTGTTTAATTCAATTTTTGTTAAGGTCAATGCAGCAGTTGTATATTAACACATGGATGCTAGTCAAAAACTCAGACACAATCTAATATTCTCAACGAAAAGTTCGATAATTGTCCCGTGGCGAGCACAAAAGCCAAACCGAAGATTAGCTTTTTTACTCAACCAATTTCTTTTATGTTTTACACTTACATTCTTTGCATCCAACATCGAAATAGTAACTCCATTCGATAGCCAAATCTCACTAACTGTACTCCAAAAATGCTAATTGTACATTTCACGATTTCTTTCCGGATACCTTAATCTAAGTAAGCTAGCTTTGTGCTCCATTAAATTGGAGTCAAGAATAAGAAAAGATCCGACCTTGGCTAAATCACACGTAATACTTAAACTAAAAAAATGAAAAAATCAATTTACTTAATAGGACTGATTGCCATTGTTGGACTAGGTTCCTGCTCTAGTTCGATTGAAGATGCGGCTTCTGGAGCAGAAGAACTTTTGGAAGAAATGAACGAGCCGAAAATTGAAGGGCTTTGGAATCTTTCAGATTTTGACTACGGAATGGAGGTTCCAGCTGAGCAACAAGCGCAATTCGACGCTATGAAACAAGAAATGATTGAGAACAGTAATATTTCATTCAAGGAAGACGGTAGTTTCACGCAGAACGATTACATGCAAGAACAAATGTCTACTATTAATGGAACATATGTTCTGGAAGGAGACAAATTGACTTTTACAACTGATGGTGCAGAGCAAACAATGAAAGTTGAATCATTAACAACTTCAGAATTTGTGTACTCATTCGAAGATAATGGACAAGTTGTAAAAATTAGTTATGCGCGTCCAACTTACTAGTTGACGAGGTCTATAGCTTCTGCTAACAGAATCTTTCTCCCGTTTTCGTTTTATTTAAGAAGCGTTTCTTTCGTGATTGTACTAAACTCCCTCTGGAAATAGTAAGCCTTTGCAAGCATTAGAATTCACTAAAAACTCTCCCCAAAACTCACATAAAAACCCGACTGCCCATCTCGACCAATGGCATAGTCAAAACGTAAGTTCGTGCGATCCTTTTTATCAACTAAGAAACGAAGTCCGATTCCAGCATTGGGCTTTACATTGTGTTCTGTGAAGTCGCCCGTACCGTAAATCAATGAAGTTCCTGCGAACGCTGCTAACCCCAATCGCCATAGATAAGGTGATCGATATTCGGCTTGGAACGTACTCAAGTGTTCGTCTCTAAATCTTCCATAGAAATATCCGCGTGCGATGCGATCACCGCCAAGAATCGCGAGATCATAAAATGGGGCATCTCCAACAACCGAAGTCTGAAGAAAACGTGTGGCAAAAACGTGGTTCTTGTTTCTTCCAACAGAGTAATACTTTCGTACGTCAGCCAAAATGTGGAGATAAGCAGACTGAGCGTAATTCAGTCCAACGGTAAGTTTGTAAAAAGACCCAGTCGCAGGGGTCAAAATGCGATTACGATTATCCTTGAACAAATCCATTTTCACCTCGATATCTGATGAATTGACCAGTTCCGGATGAACGACGAAGGTGTCTGAGAGCACTCCGATATTGCTGTAGTTGAAATAGCGAATTCCCCCTCCAAAGAATACTTTTGGGAAGATCTGTTTACTCAACTCAACATCAATTTTCAAGCGATTACTCTGGAAGAGTAAACCATCTGAATCCAGACTTCTAGCTCCAATTCCGAAATATTGATCAGGGTACTTTGAGTAGTGAATGTTACTCCCCAAAAACCATTTTTCTTCCTTAAAAAAGTAGTTCAATTCACCCTCAAGAATAATCTGTCTGTTCCATGTATAGTTGAACTCAGCCTTTGCCGTAGAAGTTCTGGTTACTCCGTCCTGATATGGATCGATGGTGAAAAGACACACCGCCCCAACATAATATCTCGTTTCTGGAGAATACCCAAAAGCAGGAACAGGCAATACCTTCAGTTTTCGAACCTTCGTTGTATCCTTCTGAGCAAAGCTCGAGGAGAATGAGAGGAGCGCAACCGTGGCGACAATGTATCTAATCATTAAATGCCAAGTGTTTTTTAACAAATACAACCAGAATCACAGATATCAGAAGGGATGCCGCAAAGCAATAGAGGAAGATATTCAGATCACTTCCCAAACTTCCGAAATACGCATATAACAAGCAAATCGGCAGGTATCCAATTGCATTTAGAATGAAGAAGGTCTTAAACTTCATGCGCATATAGCCGGCTGTGTATGAAATGCTTTCCGAAAGAATTGGAACACCCCGAGAAATGATAATTCCGACAACTCCGTATTTGTTGAGTATTGCACTGGCTTCCTCCCGTTTCGATGTTCTCAAGGTCTTTGCTGAAAGAATTCCCAATGCGTATCCCACACAGGAAGAAATCAGTGAGCAAACCAAAGAGAGCAAGGTTCCCCATAAGGTTCCAAGAACCAATCCATTGGCATACATGATGATGCTCGACGGAACTGGCAACAGGATATCAGAGGACAAAAACAATCCACTGATCCAAATGTATTCCTGCTTATTCGATTGAGAATACGTGATCATATTCTCGATAGTTGCCTCAAGATCTTCAAAGAAGACAAAGACAAGAATCACTAACACGGAACTGGCCAGAAATGGTACTAAGAATTGCCGCATGGTTTACCCCTTGAATTCAAATGAAGGTCCAATAGTATATCCCGTTTTACCCGGGAACGGCGTACCACATAGCTTTTCTGCCAGTAACTTAATGTCGAACATAAGCCCTATTGTTTGATCGAGATGAGTCGGTTCCCCATTAAAAGTACGATGTAATCCACTTAGCAACGAACCATAGGTTTGATTGAATTCATCCAGTCTTCTACGTTCCTGAGAGCCTGGTTCTAACATGGCTGCCTTCGTGTTTGGGAACGTCGGAAATACATCATCTGCTGTGAATGTGATGGGTGCACCGGAATAAGCGAAAGATTGACTTCCATCTGGATTTGTTGTTACGACTAATGCTTTCCCCACATAGATTTCTTCGAATCGATAATAGTGGGCTATTTCTCCTTCCAAATCAATTGGAGTTGTGGATGTGCCTTCTCCTTGTTCAACGATAATATTGATGGCTCTTGTGACGTCTTCCTTTGTTAAAATTGGGAAGAGTACGTCTGAACTGAAAAATTTTGAGGTAACCTGTCTACTTGGATCTCCTGGAAGATTCTCTGGTGCTAGCTCCTGGATTTTCTTGTTTAGGTAATCGTAAAACTCACCGATCGTATGGAACTCTGGCGTGTCTGCTTTTGCCGTAAGGGCTTCCGCTGTTTCCTCTACTGGGATAGGAATAGGATCTTCTGGTTCCTCAATTGCCATAAAGGTGTTTTTTACTACATCCTTAGTCAGTTTTTCCAGATTGACCACAAGTCCATCTCCAATTCCCATTGGGAGACCTCCGGGATATTCAGGAACGAATTTCGCATTGTCAATAGCTGGGCTTCCGCCAATCGCATTCATGATATTAGAGGAAATGGTCATGTGTAACATTTCTTCAATCACGATGGAATGAATGATGTTCCAGATGTCTCGTGCTTTTCCTGGTTTGATAGAGAACATTGCAGTCAAATACGGCGGGACAGTGGCGTGTTCGAGTTCAATCGCGTTTTGAACGAGTGGAAACAGTTCTTTTAAGCTTTGTGCTGATTGTACAGCTTGAATATGTTGTGGGTGAATTTTTAGCATAGTGATTAGAGTTTAGTGAGATCTTCAACAGGTTCAGTAGCATTTTCTGCTCCCATTTTTGCCCGTGTTTGAGCGATGAGTTTTTGGTGGAAATCAGAAGGCACTTCAGGAGCGCCAGCAGGTGCTTTAATCGTATTCGCCATTGACTTCATTCCCATCATGGCTCCAGCTGCTGATCCACCGACTACTTCAGCCACCTCTGCTTCAGTATGATCATATTTACCGCCGCTTTCCAAATACGCCAAAATGGTTAATCGTTTGGTTTCTGAAAGATCGCGTGTTACTGGCATATACATCGGGCTATGAATATCTTGTGAGAAGGCGAACTCCAAAATTTCCTTTCGTGCAAGAATCGCATCTCTATCCCCTAGGTCCACAAGGTATTTACTCATAATGGGGTAAAGATTACTAAACTGTTGCATGGTATCCTTGATATCATACCATGTAGGATTGTCAGGAACTTCGAAGTAATCACGTAGGTGAATTGAAATAAAATCTCCAAAATAACCTGCTGGATCAGCCGACATATTATTTAAGCTGTAGAGTAGATGATAGATTTGTCCGTCTAGGTACTTTCGTGGACAATGAATCTTATTCCCCGTAATTTTGATTGATGCTATTCCGCCTGAAACTGTAGGAGATACATCGTAAGCCAAACCTGTTTGAGGAGTATTAATTCCTGGTGTTGGAGCGATCGATCCTGGTTTAGTTTTCGTAGCTGGTGCCATTTGAATACTAACAGTACCACTATCTACCGGATTACCCCATTGCTTTGCATAGATATCAACAGGCGACACTTGATCTGTATCTATTCTCCTTACCATTTGGTCAGGACGTACGTTGTAACCACTTATGGACTCGCGTGCAATGAGCTCAAACTTATCGTCAACCACTTTCAGCAGAATAAGCTGATTATTCTTGAGCTTATCGCTGACTGATGAATCCAATTTTATATCGATAAGTCCACCTGTATCCATCAACCACTCGCCCTGGCTGTATACCAAATCTCCAATCTTTTCAAAATCACTTTGCTCCACTTGAACTTCTGTTTGAGATGGAGCATTGCTCAATGATTTATTGGAAACTGCCAGTATGTATTTGTTCTTGATGGTCACTTCTCCCATAGAGTTCAGGACAGGAAAAGAAGCTCCAAAATCGATCGACAATCTGCTATTACTTTCATCGAAAAGGAAGTTCGTTAAGTTGAAAAATGTCGCACCAGTACTCGCTGTTTTCGTCCCATAGAGTCTTCGTTCAGCCACGAAGGTAATCGGTTCATCTTTATACCAAGGACCCATGGAGCCAATAAGGCGACCCAATGAGAATCTACCATCCTTGGCATGTGTATAATAGTAACCGAAACCATTCAGGTTTACCGACAGGCGATTTTCATGTGTTTCCGCTTTAAGTTCCTTCAATATTTGGTAGTCGTTTGCTTTCTCTCCCCAAACAATATTCTCTAATGTCGTTGTCCAAGACGCACCAAGTGATTGACCATTCACCTTCGCTCCATCTGTCTGACGTGTTTGCAAATCACGGAAGGCTGTTGTAGATATATTACCAACGAGTATTTCGTCGCCTGCGGCATTCGTTATTCTTAATTTGACTGCCCAGAGTTCTGAAACCAATTGTTGCTGTGGATCTAAATCGACCATTTTTCCAGCTGACCTTCCTTCAGCTCCTTGGATAAATTCTCCTATCAAATCCATTACGTTACTGGTGGCGTCTGCAGTGCTCCCGTCGGAGTAAAACAGTTTCTTAACTATACAATTCTGAAAGTCGAATGTGGCTCCTCCTTCTGGGTTCCAAAGGCCTTTTCCCCTTTGATCGTAATCTTGAAAAGACGGCTTGAATGTTTGAACATCGTAATGTGCTACAGTATTGTTCACCGTGGAAACATCTGAAATAAAATCTCCTGAAAAAACAATACGTGGAAGATGTAAATATGACATAGTGGTAGTTTTAATTCATTCTAAATTAAGCATTCTGATTCATCCTAAGCAGCAAACAATCAATTTTATTGTGAAAACAGGTATAACTACGTGGTCGCATCGCTTATTGAAATTTTACTTTAGCTGAACCATAGCATTGACAAGGGATGCAATTGTTATAAGACCCATTTCGAATGAGTGAAATTGAGCATGTTGGTACCGTATTTACAATCAAAGGATTATATACAGCCTCCTCATTGTTGTAAAAATAATTACGTATCTATGTATCGTTCACGTTGACTTAAAACCACGCTAAGCATGAAGAAAACCGCTATTATATCAAAAGAAATAAAAACGCGCGAGCAGCTAATTTATGCGCTCTGCGAAGCCGCCGAGCTAGAAAACGGCTTAACCTGTATCTATCTGTTCACTGCTTTTTCAACGAAGAGCCTGTTGGACGAAGGCATAGACGAAATTCAACAAGATCAAATTAGAAACTGGAAATCCGTTATTCTTCGGGTAGCGCATCAAGAGATGGAGCACCTTGGATTAGTTTGTAACATGCTAAATGCCATTGGCGGACCTCAGCACTTTAATCGACCGAACTTTCCTCAACCAGCAGAATACTACCAAACGGCGGTTCCAATGGAACTCAATAAATTCTCACTAAAATCAATGGCTGCGTTCATGGCTTTTGAGAAGCCCGAAATTACTAGTTCAGATGATTTTGAGATCGAAGGGAGTCAAATCGTACCGACTCCAATTGCCATTCACAATGGACATACCGTTCAGGAATTGTATGAGGCCATTTTGAGCGGATTTAACTATTTGGATAAAACGACAGACGATCTCTTCATTGGAAACCCAGATTCTCAGGTCAATGATGATGATTTAGGAATCGGCTTTTCGGATAAAGAATATGACATTACACTCAATGATGTTACTGATATCAAAGGTGCTAGAGAAGCCATCGAACGAATTATAGAACAAGGCGAAGGGGTTATTCTTCACGGAAACAAAGTACTCGGACAAAACGAAAAATTGGCGAAACGCTACCGAATTTTTGAGCGAGAACTAGGTCAATTCAATAATCGTGTGATTGACGAAAAGAACTGGAAAAAAGACATGGCATCCATCGTCAAGAATGGTGGAGAAACGATCAAAGCGATGGTGAATTGCGGGAAATCTTTGGAAACGAAAGGGAACGAAAAGATTCTTACCGACGCGTCACTTTTGATGATGGTTACATTGGAAAAGCTCGTCTTATTGAGTAAAAAAGCGTATTCGAAAGCAAATCAGACGAAGGCTGAAAAACTACGAGAGCAATTCACACGACCTGCTGTGAACAATGCCGAAGGTGCCATTATTTATGACATTACAGAGGAGAAAAACTCTCATTATATTCAGTTCTGGAGAGTCTATCAGGAATTAGAGAAAGCCTTGAAAGAGGACAAATCGTATGAGCCAGCGAGAAATTGTGCAGACAATCCAATGCTGAATCGATATCCAGAAACGGCTCATGCACCCAACGTTCACATTGTAGAACATCCATACACACGAAGTGTACTTGAGTTATTTAACTCGGGATATGAAACGATGGTGGACATGTTGTTGATCTACTATTCCAACGACGGAATCACTGAGGATCAGCGCACGCTCTTTATGAATACGGCATTTTTCCCGTTTATGACCATGTTCATTCGTCCGGTTGGGGAGGTGTTATCTATGCTACCAATCAAAGAGAGCAAAACAAAGCAGTTGGAGGTTGAACGCGCTGGAGCTTCGTTCGAGTATTACATCAATAACGGATGGAAACCAAAGACGACTCCTGAGTGGACCTACCTTGCGGAGCGCTTGCAACAGATGCAGGATTTAGCTCATAAACTTCAGAAGGTTCCAAAAGAACTACAGGTGTACATGCCTGAAGGAAACTTCAAGAATGCGAAGCACCAATTGAGTGTTTTAGCGGGTAGCATGAAGCGAATCAATGAGAATTTCAGATTAGGAATGGATATTAAGTAAGACATTATGGGAACGAAAAAAATAACAAAGAACTATTTACTGCATTTTGAAGGTTGGGCACAAGGACGCATGCCAACAGATCCTGATCCAAGTTATGAGCCCAGAGGAGTAAGCGGGTACAGTTTTGCTTTGCCTGGAGAGCCTGATATGGATCGGATTATCTACTTCCAAAATAAGAAGGGCGTGGTTCGTCGTTCATTTACACCAGAAGTGGGAGTCTATGTTACCGGTGGAACAGAATTCACTACAAAAGGCAGCAAAAGCGAAGTCTCATTTATCGATAAACAGAAGATTACCAAGGGACATCCGCTATTTAACGCAAAAGTCGATCTGAAAAAAAATGCCGTTTTCGTATCTGAAAACAGCACTGTGATCTATAATGGCTTTGGGGTGATGAATCCGTTTATTCTGAGTGTTGAAGGCAAAGGAAAGTCATTCGAGCGACGCTTCTACGCAGATCCGAAACACCCGAAGGACAAGGTAGAAGAATATGATATCGATACGCTTACTCCGTATATGTTGAATACCGTTTTCATGGATTCGGTTCAGTTGATGTCTGATGGTGCCATTTTGAACAGAACTGCCTACCGCAATGAGCGAAAGAAGCATTTGGAAGCGGAGCGACGAGAAGTAGAAAAACAGCTCAAAAAAGAGTCAAAAAACAAAGATCTACAAATCAAACTTGCCGCACTCAATAAGCGAATTGCAGAGCTCGATATGAACGACCCTGAAAACAGAAGAACGCGTCAAATTGGTACTCAGACTTTAATCAATTACCCGCTAAATGCTCACGAAGCAAAAGTGGATAAGAAAATGATTAAGCCTTCCGAAGATTGGCCAATTACCATGTGGTTTGGTGCCTGGGATGCAGATTCGCTGTGTTTCTTTGTGAACGGATTCATTGAAATTAGTGTAGAAGTCGAAGAACCTAAATTAGATCCGATTTCTACCAATCCTGATTCTGCCATTGTTAAAGAAATGAAGGCCTTCGCTAAGAACTGGAACAAACTCTACAAAGCAGAAGAGTTCGAACAAATGAAGTTTCTCGCAACGGAAGATGTAGAAATTGCCAATGCGACGTCTAAGAACCCTAAACCGAACGAAGCAGGAATGATCGTTGGGCGGGATGCCTACTTTGATGGGATTTATTATACGTATTATGGTGGTTCGCCTGACGGAAAGAGGTTAAACCAGAAGAACATATTGACAATGAATTACGAGGATTGGGAGTACATCTCGGTTGGAAACGACGAAGAGAGCTACTACACGATTGGAACGTACACAATTAACTGGAGCGATAAAAAGAAAAACCCGAAACCCACGGTTGGTGTTAACTGCTGGCTCATGAAAAAAGTGGATGGAAACTGGTTAATTTATCGTGTGATTAATAATTAAATTGAGTTGAAAATCTAGGGTGAGCTGGAAAGATGCTCACCCATTTTTCCCACAGTACCTCATCAAATGCACTCATTCTTAACTAATTTCCAATAGAGTCTACCAACATCTGTCAATTTACAGGAGTGATAACCTTCAGCTGCATGGTACATGTACTCAACGTCTGTTGTGTAGAGTAAACCCAATCGATAGTATTGGCGTAGATCCTTCATGATTCGCTCATTGTGCGTATGTCCAAGTTTGAAATCGGCATCGTACGATGGATCCAAACGGTAACTCCATCGGCTGCTTTTGAAATGCTTGGTAATTCGCTTCAAGGTTGCATAATCGATTTTTGGTTTCACCTTTCTCAATACAGACAATCGAGATGAATTTGATTTGAACGTTGGTCGCTGATCCCATGGGCCAAGCATCTTATCGACGTGCTCATACAAATGCGTCAGCTTCACATTACCTAAAATATCGGTGTTTCCTCCAGAAAGCGCATTGCAGATTAAATTGGTGAAAACTCCTTGTTTTTTGAACTCAAGTGACTCTTGTTCTGAATTGCTTGAAGTCAAAATGCTTACGCCTTTCCTCAACGTTGACATTGGATGTTTTACCATAGGCATATATGATAGACTTCCACTTCTACAACAATCCAGAATAATAATAATTTCCTTGATTGACGAGTTATTCGCATAGATCATGATATCATTAAAGGAAACACCCTGCTGATATTGTTTGGCATCTTGCGTAACTAAGTATCCACCCAAACTATTTTCATATCCGTGACCAGAAAAGTATAGCAATGCGATATCTGACTCATCATCTTCAAATAGATTTCTGATCTCTCCCTGTAATTTGGCTCGGGTAATTCCTTTTTCAATCTCCTCTTGACTTGATTCCTCGTCAAGTGGCTTACACTTCATTACTTTACAATTAAAATTGGGCCGGTTCTGTTCCCCATCACAACCTGTGTGATACTTTAATAAACTTCCAATTCTGTCTACGTCATTATGCGTACCAGATAAATTGGGAATTCCTTCCTCGATATACGAGTTTATCCCTACAATTAGTGCTTTTCTCATTTTACCAGTTATTTGTTGTTCTGTTTCTTCCATAGGCTTCTCTTGAGTTGTTAGGAATTATTTCATCCTTGCGCAGGTAGGCGTTGTGAACCCATTCTTTGATAATGTTCGCGTCTTCTGTCCAACGGTGGACAGTTGCAAAACCATTGTCTAAATTATCGACTAGTCTAGGTGGGACTATTCTAGGGTTAAATGTGTTGTTGGTATTCAGTGGGAAGTCGGGTAGAAAAATCCCGATTAACCCCGAGCGTTTGTTGAATTGGGTGTGTCTTAAACTCGACCCGATTTCCCAATCCACGTGTTTGCGTTGCCACGTCTTTTTGCCAATGAGAACGATTGTTACGGTTGATTCCCGCAGGTATTCATCGCGGATCTTCTGACGAATGGTTTCCGTTTTTAGTTGATCGCTGATATCGCCTTCTTTCACAGAACGTGAAATAATGACGTCAGTGGAGTCATGAAAAAGTGCTTCAAATTCGTTTTTCCAGAAGATGTCTTCACTGTGAAAACTGAGGAAAATTTTGTGTTTGGGAGTGCTCATGTTGATCTGATTCTGCTTGGATTAAGTTCTCAAATGCCAAATTTATTTGCCGCTTTCTTGGTGTTATATAATTTCAAAGCTGCAGTCAATTTTAAACGCTGTTCGTTATAACTAGACAAGTTGAAAGTCCCTTCCGTTGATGCCTTTGCTCTTTCAATCATTTGACTTTCTTGTTCCAGTTCATCTTCGATAAAGTGCACTTCGGCAAGGGTTAAATAGATCCAGCTTCGATCTG
>JBGCDF010000189.1:0-11792 GCA_045105095.1 Crocinitomicaceae bacterium
CCATCATCTTCACAAAAAACATTGCCCAAGGTTCCGAAACCGACCGTGGGATTTGGATTGATTGTTAAATTAATAACGTCACTGGTGTCCACACACAAGCCGTCATTCGCAACGAGGTAATAATTACCTGTGGCAGTCATCGTGTAAGCTGCGTTCGTTTCTCCGGTAATTGGACCGTTCCCATCGTGCCATGGATAGTTCCCGTTCGTTGCCTGATCCGTAGCGTCTAGTGTTGCAGTTCCACAAAGGTTCTGAACTCCTGATACGCTTAAGTTAATCGAAGGGCAGGCAATGGCTAACATTACTTCGGTGTTACTGTTGAAGGTTTTGTTGACGGTTGTCGCTGGCTGATTGACTGTTGCGCCTTGAGGTGTCCAAGTAGTTCCTGAACCGTCTGTTCGTCCTGCCAAGTTCAAGTAGGAGCCATTTGTGAGTCCCATCGCATTGCCGTAATAGTTATATGCCAAGGTGTAATTGTAAGAGGCACTCGATCCTACAAAGACTCCGTAGTAATGCGAATAGTCCATCGAATCAATAGTTGCAGAAGCATTTAGCGTGTTAGGAGCCATATCTACTCGATACAAGTGAATCGTAGAAATCGTATTTGTACTTTGCACGTGTATGCTGTCAATAGTTGAATAGGCAAGTGAAAGATCGTATGGTGTTCCGTATTCATACACACTTTCATCGCCAATAGCAGCGCCCGAAGTCACCTGCGTTGCGCTCACATTAGTCAGGTTGTTCCCGTTTCCAGAAGCGTCGAGTAGGAACCCTGGACTGTCAAAACTGTAATGGGCCAATAGTGCCGCAATACTCGGGTGAGATGCGTCCAATTTCTTACACATGTAATCTCTGATTTCGGTTTCAGTTACCGGTTCACTCCAAATTCGAACTTCATCGATGGTTCCATCAAAATAGCGAGGTCCTCCAACTGTAAATGACGCTCCGCCAATGGTGAGATCATAAGGTCCATTGGTAATTGATCCTGCGTAGGCGTTCGTTCCAACTTCTTCCCCGTTAATATAAATGCGCATGGTCGCGCCGTCATAAGTTCCAGCCACATGGTACCATTTTCCTGTTGCCATTAATGGGGCAGAAGTAACCTCTCGCCAGGTACCTCCTCCTGAGAAATTAAATGAGAGTACTCCGTTGGCGCCAGCTCGAAGGGTGTACCCTTGATCTCCAGCGGCCCATCCATCTTTGGATACAATGACATTTTGCCACAAATTAGGGGCCCATGTATCTGCTTTGATCCAGGCCTCTATACTGATATTGGTTGGATTGAGAGAAGCGTTATCAGGAGTAGACATCGTCGTACTCGAAAAATCATAAGCTGTTCCAGCTCCTGGCACTTGGGCGATCATTCCGAAAGGAGTTATCATCAAAAGCAAAGCTCCACAGAATTGAAGTATAGATTGTTTCATAGGTGGTAAGTTTAAATCATTCTAGGAGTGCAAGTTAGTGCTTTTTTGCGGGATTCACTAAAACGGTTAAGTCGCCTCGTACTATACGGTTTAGCTCGATATTCCTGATGGAAATTAGTTGAATAAAATGCGATTCAAGTCATACAATTCCAGCTAAAAAAGGGTTAAATGATTAACATTGAGTTAATACTTACTTATTACTACCGTAGAAATTCAGTACCTTGTAGGTCTGAACTATGAGAAATTACGGTCTTTTACAAAGAGTGCAGACTAGTGTGAAATTGCGCAAGGTGTCTTTGCTTGAGCGCGTTATCTTAACGTCGTTTTTAAGTTGTATCCATTTAGTATCATTTGCTCAAGTTGATCATTGGGAAACAGTGGTCTATGAAACAGACACATGGAGATACCTTATCCCAAGCAGTGCGGTTTCCACTTCTTGGAACACTTTAAGTTTCAACGATGCGTCTTGGTCAACAGGTCAAGGTGGTTTTGGCTATGGAGATGGCGACGACAATACGACCTTTGGAAATACGGTTTCTTGTTACCAGCGAATCGTTTTTAATATCACGGATGTATCTGCCATCGATAGGGCAGTTTTCAATATTGACTACGACGATGCCTTTGTTGCTTATCTAAATGGTGTTGAAATTGCTAGAGATAATATTTCCAGTACTGGACAACCGGATTGGGATCAAATAGCAGACGGGCAACATGAGGCTCAATTGTATCAAGGTGGGTATCCCTTGCAACAGGTGCTCGATCCAAACTTCGTAGCTGCAAATCTCGTGAGTGGACAAAATGTGTTATGTGTTCAGACGCACAATCGATTTGCATCTTCCAGTGATATGAGCTCGCGCGTATTTCTCTCACTTGGAATCAATAACGCCTCAAACGATTACGGCCCAACGCCTCCGTGGTTTGTTCCGCCTTTCGTGTTTTCTTCTTCCGATTTACCCATTGTTGTGATCAATACTGCAGGTGGAGCTCAAATTCCGAATGAACCGAAGATTGATGCAACCATGGGGATCATTTATAATGGAGAAGGGGTGGTCAATTCGATGACGGATCCATTTAATGAATTCCAAGGAAATATTGGAATTGAAATTCGTGGATCTTCGTCTTCAGGCTTTCCAAAGAAGCAATGGGGACTCGAAACACGAGATCCACAAGGAAATAGTATCGATGTCAGTGTTTTCGATATGGCATACGACAATGATTGGATACTTCAAGCTCCATATTCAGATAAGTCACTGATGAGAAACGTCCTGACTTATAAGATGGGTTGGGATACGGATAGATACGCACCACGAACAAAGTTCTGTGAGGTTGTACTCAATGGTGAATATCAAGGCGTGTACGTCTTCATGGAGAAAATCAAGCGGAAAGATGGGAAAGTGGGGATTGACGATGTGAAGCCCGAAGACATTACCGACAATGAACTTACCGGCGACTACATCTTCAAAGTAGATAAATTAACAGCTGGAGGACAAGTGGCGTGGACATCACCCTATCCGACATTTTCGTCTTTTCAGGATATCGAGTTTCAATTGCACGACCCGGAACTAGATAGTTTGGTTCCTGTTCAACTCAATTACCTTCAAAACACTGTAACGGCGTTTGAAACAGCATTAATTTCTCCCAATTTTGATGATCCAATTTCAGGTTATGATCCATACATCGATAGAGCTTCTTTTATTGATTTTATGCTCGTAAATGAGTTTGGAAAGAACGTTGATGGATATCGAATTAGTACGTTCTTGCATAAGTTGAGATTGAGCGAAGGAGGGAAAATTGTTGCAGGGCCTTTGTGGGATTTTAACCTTGCTTTTGGAAATGCAAACTACTGTCAAGGTGGTGATACCGATGGCTGGGAAATTGATTTCAACAGCTACTGCGGAGGTGGATTGAATAATCCATTTTGGTTCCAGCGTCTTACGCAAGACAATGCCTTTGCCGATCAGATGCATTGCCGTTGGTTGGAGTTACGAGCAGGGAAGTGGCATACAGATACCTTGATGGCGTACATCGATGAGCAAGCGGCTATTCTTAGTCAGGCACAAGTGCGAAACTTCCAAAAATGGCCTGTGCTTGGGACCTATCTCTGGCCGAACAACTTCATTGGGAATACTTACGATGAAGAAATTGCGTATTTGAAACTATGGATCACTGATAGAGCAAACTGGATGGATGCGAACATGTTTGGAAGCTGCACCAATTTATCGGTAAGTGAAATTGAAATGACTCAGGTGCGTGTCTTCCCAAATCCAGCAGAAGACCAAGTGTTATTCGAATTCACAGAATTGCTGTCGGAGGCTCAATTGGAATTATACGATCACAGCGGAAAATTGATCCACTCAGAAAACATTCGAAACAGTTACCAATCGGAAATCGATCTATCGCAATTCTCGAGTGGTGTCTACACGTATCGAATTCACAATACGAATTTTCAACCCATCACTGGGAAATTAATCGTTCAATAATATGAAATACATTTTTATTCTCGCTTGCCTATTGGCCATTGGATTCACTTCTTGTAAAAAGGTAGAAGGTCCAGGAGGAACATCCTCTATCAAAGGGAATTTGATGGGCAAAATCATTCAAGGTTCAACCACCTCAAAGTTTGAAGTGACGCACGTAGTCATTACACACGCAAATGGCGTGGATGGTTCCATCTTAGACAATAGCGATTACTTTTTGCTTAATACTCCGAATGGAGGAACGAATTACTACGTGTGGTATGAGAATACCAATTTCCCTGGGCAAGATCCTGGACTTTCAGGAAGAACGGGAATCAAAGTAACCTACAGCAATAGCGAATCGAACGTGACGATTGCAACGAATACGGAAACAGCTATCCAAAGTGAGGCTAGCGCAGATTTTACGGTGTTGAGAAATGGAGATATTCTCACGATTACGAATACAGCGGCTGGAGAAGTTCCTGATGCGGATGAGGTAAATACACCCTTCATCGTGGATATTGAAACGCAGGGTAGCGGAGCCTCGGGAGGAGGAAGCCTTTCTGCCGATGTGGCCATTGCGGAAGAACGAGTGTACCTCATTTATGGAGAGGAGGATTTTTACAGTGAGTCTGTGCGAACAGATGAAGATGGGAATTTCCAGTTTACTGGTCTGACTCGTGGAGATTACCGCATTTATGCCTTATCCATCGATACGACTTCATCAATAGGTGGAATGGAGCGAGCTGAATTAAATGCTTCTATTACTGAAAAGAAGCAAGTGGTGAATGCTGGACAATTGAACATTATCAAATAGACTCATGGGTTTCCGTCGGCTCTTCTTAGGAATCTGCTGCGCGATGTTGGCTTCCACTTCGTTCGCACAATCTGACCTGTCTTCCTGGTTAAGTGTTGGGACGAAGTATTCCATGAATAAGCAGTGGAGTATTGGTTTGGAGGTTCAATCGCGAAATGATCTTCGATCAGGGAAGTTTAATTCAACCTTTCTTTCACCAAGCGTATCTTGGAGACCCATAAAGCATTTCGAAACGGAAGTTTCCTATCGTATGTCGAGTGTTCCATATTCCAATTCTACGACTAACCGTGTTGGAAAACATCGTTTTACAGCCGACTTCACTTTCCGTAAAATCGAACAGTTGATCTTTTCGAAGAAATCCAGATTAGGTATGTCATTGCGATTGCGTGGAACGAATGAGCATGAAGCTGAAGAACGCACAGAGAATACCATTCGATTGAAATTCAAACTGCAGTACAATCTGCCAAAGACGAAACTGGATGTATTCGCATCTACTGAGTTGTTTTATCGCTTGCAACGAGATGTGATTTACACATTTACAGAGGTTCAATCAGTCAGTGCCATTAATCGATACCGGGTGAGATTGGGAGCTAGTTATCCAATCGGCGACCAGCATAAAATCAAATTGTTCGGTGCGCCACAATGGAATTATCCTGATCAAACGTCAGAAATCGTTTTCGGATTGGGATATTCATTCGATTTTAAGTCAAAGTAGTAACCTTGGCGTCATTCTTGATTATGTCTAGGAAGAACGTTGTCAGTTTTTCACATGATGTACGTCCAAACCATAGAACAAACAGACTTGAAATGAAAGTATTCAAAAAAATCATCTTCGCATTTGCGATTGTCGCAATGTCCACTCAAAGCTCTTTAGCTGAGGGAATCGTCTTTCAGGATTTAACGCTTGAAGAAGGACTGGAAAAAGCCAAAAAGGAAAATAAACTGGTATTCATAGATGTATATGCAACGTGGTGTGGACCGTGTAAGTTTCTGTCAAGTAATGTTTTCGTGGATGAGAACCTCGGAGCTTTCATGAACGAACACTTCGTGAGTTTAAAGATTGATGGCGAAAAAGGAGATGGACCTCAGATGATGAGAGATTACAAATTAAGTTCATATCCAACGATGTTATTCCTAGATACTGATAAAGAACTGTTGAAGAAGATCATCGGCGTTGTAGGTGCTGAACAGATTGAATCGGCAGGAAATGAAGCACTTTCTCCCGAATCTTCGCCGCTCTTTCAAATGAAGGAACGATATGATGGGGGAGACAGAGAACGAGAGTTTCTGGCTGAATACGTTGTCACATTATTGAACAACGAGGGAGACGTAGATCCAGTGTTGGAAGAGTTTTTAGCCTTGTATCCTGAGCCGAACGTAAGAGAATCTAATGAGTTTATCGTGTTTTGCATTGGTGTGTCAGATGTTGATCACACATCAATGAAGTCCTTCTTGGGCAATCTTTCCGAGCTGACGGAATTACACGGTGAGTTCGTACTGACAAAACTCAATATGACCTTCCTAGGTATCGTGAATAAGGCCGTTGAGGCGAAAGATACGTCCATCATCATGGCAGATGTTGAGAAAGTCTATCCGTATTATGCCGATTTCGAAGACGATGAGGCTCGCATCGAAAAAGAGGAACTCATTCGCATGATGGAAGAAATGTATAACGAAGGTATGGAGTAGTTCTTGAGATGCTGAAGTGTGTATTGTGAGAAAATCGTATTAGAGGATGACCACTTTTGTTATTATTAGGCTCCTCATTATCGAAGCGAGAGACTATGAAATAGACCTCACTTCGCCAAGGGCTAATCCTTATAATTCTCCTTCTTGATTTGTCTATGCAGATAGGCACTTACGAATAGAATTGAAAATTCCAACCGCTTACCTCATATTATCGGTTAAATTCTTATCTCGTTTTGAGGGTTGTCAACTAATCCATGAAAGATTAAATAGTAATCAGTTTTTGATGTGTTTCTAGTCAAAACAACAACTAAATACCGTTGATTTTGAGGAAAAAGCAATAAATTGCACTATATTTGTGTATCACACTAGCGAAATGCATTCAGAAAATATCAAATATAGCTATACGCAAGAGGAGTGGGATAAGATTGGTAACACACTCATTTATTTAACCAATGAGATTGGAAGTTGTTCTAAAACGAAACTTCTGAAGCTAATGTATATCCTTGATGAATTGTCAATTAAAAAAAGTGGTATCCCTTTCCTCAATCTGCGTTATGAACTGTGGAAATTTGGTCCGGTTGCACAAGATGTGTTTGTGGAACTTTCGTCTACGCCTACTCGGTTAAGTCCATTTGTAAAAATTGAAAATTCTGGAAATAGTTCCTTTATAAGGCCAGTAGCATCATTTAATGATGACGAGTTTACAGATAACGATGTTGATCTTATTAAACAGGTTATATCTAAATATGGCGGTAAGTCTGCCAAGGATTTAATTGAAATAACTCACCGTCCAAATTCTCCTTGGTATAATACAGCTGTTTCTAAAGGTTTGCTAGATGATCTCTTGTCAGAAGAAATAAATTCTACTAATATCAAAATTGATATGGCAGAACTTGTAACATTCGATGAACGTAAAAAGCAGATTTACCAAGATTACATCGAATATCACTAATGGATGTTTGAAGAACGTAATATCTTGTATTTTACTCCTTTTTATTTTCCAAACGGAAAATCGGCTCCTAAACCTAAATTCTTTGTTGTGTTAAAGGAAGAGGATGGAAGATCAGTACTAGCTAGTCTGCCTACTAGGAGAAATTCTATACCCGTCAAAGATTCTGTTGCAGATGGATGTGTTGAGCTTCCAGAAATTAACTTAAATTGTTTTGTGATTTCCCCGAACACAGCTATTACAGAGGATGGGTATTGTTTTCCAGATGCTTCGTGTCCAACCCATATCTACGGTCATCAAATAGATTTTCACGATACAAACATGATGCGTTCTGTATATCCACATGAGAACGTAGATTATGAGGTTTATGGTAAAATGGACGACGCTATTTTTAATGACTTGATAAACTGTTTGAAAAACTCAAAATCCGTTAAAAACAAGTTCAAGAAGATCCTTTAACTCGGTTAAACACTAGTTCAATACCGAACGTTAAAGATACTTACTCGCCTCACGCAAAGCCAATCCTTTCAACTCAGCTTTTTCCAAGTAACTCCGAACGGCATCTGGATCGCATTTAGAATGCTGTCGTAAGCTCCATCCAATGGCCTTTTGAATAAAGAATTCTTGATTCCATTTGAATTCTTCAATGAGGCTAGTGAGTAATTCAAAATCAAGCTTTTCTTTGTATTTCAATTGGAAAATCAAACAACTGCGGTTCAACCACATATTGTCACTTTTTCTCCAGCGTCCGATGACGGGTTCAATTTGTTCAGGGAATTTCAAGAAGTACTTCCCAACATAGTTGGAGGCGATCAAATCAACAGTATCCCACCAGGACTTCGTAGTAATGATTTCTTCGAGGAATAGATCATCTTCTTTTTCGATCAGTTTAGCCGGTGTCTTTTTGAGGTAATCGATGGCAACGTAGAGGTATTGACGATGCTCCTGTGCCCATAAATTGTGCACTAAATCCCACAAACTGACCTCAGAGCTCTTGACTTTTTTTAGCCACTCTTTCTGAAATTCATTGCGGATAGGCGTTTTAATTCCAAGACAGGCAAACTGGTTTTTGAGGTAGTTCTCCATGCTCACCGCCTTCTCAGGATCCGCATGTTTGTTCATCTCGCCGTGAAGCAAGTCCATTAATTGAGATAAGGAATGTCCGCCTATTTCCATTCCTTTGAAAGTCGCTTCATGTGGTTTACCCACCCTTTTTTGTCTGCCTCTTCCGCCAGTTTGATGGCCTCATCTGCTAATTTCTTCGCTTCTTTCGGGTCTTCTTCAGCGATCCACTGTGCCTTCATGAAAACATTGTAATATGCTCGTTCGAGTTCAAGGGATTTATCCAGATGAGCATGTGCTGTTTCTGTGTCTTCGATATCGTTGTAGTAATCAGCCGCATTGTAATAGACTTTCGCAAGGTCTTCGCCTTTTTCAATGGTTGCTTGAACCTCTTTGGCAACTGCGGCTGGTGTGTCTGTTGTAAATGGAATAGACACCATTACGTTGTCCCAGCGGATGACGATATTCGCACTCGATGACATCAGTTGTTCGAAGGTAATGGAAAGCGTTTCCGTATGACTAGATTCGATGCTCGCTGCGGTATACGTCAAGATATTCATAGAAGGATCTAAATCATAGCTGCCCCATTGTTCGCTGTTCGAATTGAAAATGATTTCCCATTGATTTTTCGTGATCTTCGCGAACATTCCATATGTTCCCGCTGGTAGCACATCGTTTCCAATTGTGATGTCTTCCGTGCATGTGAACTTCGTGCATTCATTTGCGCCTAAGCGCCACACTTTATCATAGGATACAAGATCACCAAATACTACACGGCCATTTACGTTTGGACGAGAGTAGGTGATAGTGATTTCATTGAGCCCGACTGTCTGACTAACCGTACCAAGTTGACTGATTTTGGGTAATTTCTGACTAAATGCAGCGGTCGATAGAAATGCGAAAAGGACGAATATGATCTGTTTCATAACAATGAATTTAGGAGCAATTCGTAGCAAAAATACGGGTGCTCTTTTTTATATTTCAAATAAACGGGCCCCAAATCAGTGTAGCCTCTATTTAGATAAAATTGCTGATTTCTAGGGTTTTGACTAAAGGTATCCAATCGAATTGAATCATACTGCTGTTCGCGGGCAAAAGTTTCAGCAAAATCCATGACCTTTCTTGCAATCCCTTTTCCTTGATGAATTGGGTCTACGGCTAAACGATGTACTACAAGATTTCGATCGGATTCCGAAGTCGACCAATTGATTTCGGCGTATTCTTCATCTTGCTTCTCATTCAGAACCACAATTCCGATGATCGTATCACCTTCGCGATATGCGAAAAGTGTTTCAGTCTTCAAGTCATTGGCAATACTGTCGTAGTCGGGATAATTTTCGTCCCACTGATCAATACCGTTCTCACGCATGTGCAAACCACAACGCTTTGTAAGCGCTATAATCGCATCAATTTCATGAGGAAGCCCACGTGAAATCATCTTATTGAATAACTTCGAGTTCTTTCCCTACTTTGATGAAGGCAGCAATCGCTTTGTCCAAATCTGCTTTGGTATGTGCAGCTGAAATCTGAGTACGGATTCTGGCAGCTCCTTTTCCTACAACAGGGTAGAAGAAACCAATCGCGTAAACGCCTTCTGCCAATAACATATCTGCAAATTTTTGTGATAAGGCTGCATCGTACAACATAATCGGCACGATTGGAGAATCTCCTGGTTTGATGTCAAACCCAGCAGCGATAATCGCTTCTTTGAAATACTTCGTGTTTTCTTCCAAACGATCACGTAACTCCGTTGATCCGCTTAAAATATCAAAGACTTTGTTGGCTGCTCCAACAATTGATGGTGCCAATGAGTTTGAGAACAAATACGGACGCGATTTCTGGCGCAACATGTCAATGATTTCCTTTTTTCCGGTCGTGTATCCTCCCATGGCTCCACCGAGTGCTTTACCCAAGGTTCCAGTGATGATGTCTACTTTATCAGGAACACCACAGTACTCAGGAACACCACGACCTGTTTTTCCAATGAATCCAGCTGAGTGACATTCGTCACTCATGACCAAGGCATCGTATTTATCAGCAAGTGCACAGATTTCATCCATTTTGGCAATATCACCATCCATAGAGAATACACCATCAGTTACAATGATTCTGAAGCGCTGTGCTTGTGCAGCCTTCAATTGTTCTTCCAAATCGGCCATGTCCGAGTGCTTGAAACGGTATCGTTGAGCCTTGCACAAGCGAACTCCATCAATGATGGATGCGTGATTTAATTCATCAGAGATAATTGCATCTTCCGCAGTGAAAAGCGGTTCGAAAACTCCACCATTCGCATCAAATGCAGCGGCGTACAAGATCGTGTCTTCCGTTCCGTAAAATTGTGCAATTTTCGCTTCCAATTCTTTGTGAATGTCTTGAGTTCCGCAGATAAATCGTACGGAAGACATTCCGAAACCGTGTGTGTCAAGTGTATCTTTCGAAGCTTGAATCACGTCTGGATGAGAAGATAATCCGAGGTAGTTGTTGGCGCACATAATCACCACATCTTCGCCCGTACTCACGTGTACATTCGCTCCTTGTGGAGTTGTGATAATTCGCTCACGCTTATACAATCCTGCTTCGTCAATTGCCTTCAGCTCAGTCTGAAGATGATCTTTCATTTTTCCGTACATAACCCGATTTTTAGTTGGGTTAAAAGTATAAAGAATATCTTATTTCAAGAGGAGTTTTGTGGTCCGAACAATATCGTTTTTCTGGACGTGCACAATATACAATCCGCTCCGAAGGTCGACCACACGCAAATGCTGCGTCATGTACTTCAAAGACTCTTCACTCATTAGTGAACCTGTAGCATCGTAAATACGCACGGTTCCACCTATTAACTCCATATTGTCCAGCTTCAAATAGCTTTGATCTTTAGCTGGATTTGGGTAGACAGAAATTCCGAATGTGCCTTCGAGGCCACAGTCTATATCCTCGAAATCGTCTAAACTGAAGTATTCCATCAGGAAGCGTTGGATATATTCCGGTCGCTCGTCGAGAAAGTCTTGTAAGTAATCGCACGATTCTTCCCATGCATTCATGGAACTGGGATTATTCCAGCGAGAGATGTGCAAAGGTAATTCGGGTGAGTACTTTCTCTTGTATTCATCGATGAATGCGCCCATTAAATCTGGTTGAAAAGCGGTCGCTAGATAGTACTTGTAACGGCAAATAAATTCATCCTTGAATGTCTTGTTGAGTAAGAGGTTTTTGAATAAAAAAGATTGATCGTCAGTTAAGGTATCCAGACGATAAAAAGGATCCCATTTAACATCTCCGACAATAGCATCCAGATCGTAGAGGAGAAAACGCCATTTTCCACCTTCCGCTTGGGGTCGCCAAAGGCGCATGTTATTCACTGGCCAATCCATGTTTCCGAAGTATGAGATCGGAAG
>JBGCDF010000190.1:0-9757 GCA_045105095.1 Crocinitomicaceae bacterium
TCTTCCTATCTGGCTAAATGGCTAAATGGCTAAATGGCTAAATGGCTAAATGGCTAAATGGCTAAATGGCTAAATGGCTAAATGGCTAAATGGCTAAATGGCTAAATGGCTAAATGGCTAAATGGCTAAATGCAAGAAAAAAAACTTGGACAACCTTCCAATTATCGTTAACTTAATAATACACCTAACTTATTAACAACATGGGAACCACTAAAAAATACTTCTATCAAGAGGAGCAGTTAAGATTTTCTGACCTCTGCAAAGCTCTCGGACATCCAGCACGCATTTCTATTATTCAAATGCTATCAAAAGGCAGAACTTTAAATTGTTCTGATTTCCAATCAGAAATCCAATTATCATTACCTACTATATCAAGACACTGCAAGATTTTATTTCAAAGTGGAGTTATCGGTTACGAAGTCCTAGGAAATAATTGTTTTTACCGACTGGATAACCGCGTACTAGACCAAATAATCGAATTCTTTGATTCCATCAACACGGACTCTCCATCACTAACCGGACAGGTTTACTACCCCAAAAACACCTTCATCACGAACTAACCCAAAACCTTAGCGACAGATCTTTTAACCGCATCAATAACCATATCCACCTGCTCATCACTCAAGTCAAAATAAACTGGAAGACTAATCTCGTTCGAATACTTCGCATAAGCCTCTGGATAATCATCCATCATATACCCACGCTTTTTATACGCCGTCAAAAGTGGCAAGGGTTGAAAGTGGACGTTTACAGAAACATCATATTCGAATATTTCCTGAATGACTGCATCCCGTTGAGCTTCAGAAATACCATTAATCCGAAGAAGATATAAGTGGTAGCTGGAAGTTTTGCTTTCCGTTTCAAAAGCAGGTTCAATAGCCCAATCAGTTGATCTAAACGCATTCGCATACCGATGGAAAATTTCCTTTCTTCGCGTTAGGTTCTCCTCATATCGTTCTAACTCAACTAAGCCGATCGCAGCTTGAATATCCGTCATGTTGCATTTGAATCCTGGTTCTTCGACATCATACTTCCAATTGCCCTTTTTCGTTTTTGCCAATGCATCTTTGTTCTGACCATGCAAAATCTTGACACACATTTCTCGGTAAATTTTATCATGATCGAATCCATCAGGAAGGTTGAAGCACAGAGCACCTCCCTCAGCAGTGGTCAAATTCTTTACTGCATGAAAGGAAAAAGAAGATATGTCCGTAAGCGACCCTGAGCGTTTTCCATTCATTAAAGCACCAAAACTGTGCGCTGAATCACTCAACACCAAAATTCGACCTAATTCCTTTTGTAAATCATTTGAAGCCGTAAATTGGTCTTTTATTTCTGATTCGTTCACCAACTTCATCAATTGATCATAATCGGCTGGGAAACCTGAAATATCCACGGCCATAATAGCCTTAGTTCTAGGAGTAATCGCAGCTCGAACTTTCTCCACACTTAGATTAAAATCATCTTTGTTGATATCAACCATGACGGGTTTCGCACCAGAATGCACCACTACATTCGCACTGGCACAATAGGTATAAGCAGGAATGATTATTTCATCCCCTTCTTGAATTCCCCACCAATCCAGAAGCACTTGCATTCCCATCGTCCATGAGTTTACCGCGACGGTTGTTTGGCAACCGCAATATTCGCTAATCTTCTTCTCGAACAATTTCGTACGCGGTCCAGTTGTAATCCAGCCAGATTGAAGCGCTGCGGTAACTTCCGCTATTACTTTATCGTCAATTCTTGGAGGGGAAAATGGTATCATATCGATGCAATTCAATGTTGCAGCGAAGTTAGTGAATTAGTTTGAGCGAAGAGCATCATGAAACTTCTGAGCGATGTTATCACGATTGAAGTTCTCCGTAACATACACCCGTGCTCGTTCACCCATTTGAATCAGCTCATCAGTATTATCTGCCATGTAAACCATATTTTCAGCCAGATCATCCACGTTTTCAGGCTCGAAGAACTTCCCTGCTTTGGCCTTTTCGATAAAGTGAGTTCTTGCTTCGCCATCTACTCCGAGCAAGAGTGGCTTTTTCATTGCAAGAGCTTCGAAAATCTTAGATGGAATAGCTCCCTGAAAAATATCGAGTTTGCGCAACGGCACCAATGCCACATCCACCGATTTCAAAATCCCTGGCATTTGCGATTTTTCTACCGGCGGCATGAAAACAACATTCTTCAAGTCCAGCGATTTCTTCAATGCTAACAACTCTTCCTTCTCCGGTCCAGCGCCTTGTAAAACAATCTTGATGTGCTCATGCCCTTCAATCTTCTTTGCAGCTTCCAAAACAACACTTAAACCTTGAGCATGTCCCAAAATTCCGCCATAAAAGAAAACGACATCCGTAGCGCTCAACCCTGCTCTTTCTCTGAAATCTCCCAACTCAATTTTCTCAGGCTGATAGAAGTTCACATCCACTCCGTTGGGCAACCAGTAAGTGTTCACCGATGGAAATCTTTCATGTATGTTATCGACTATCCCTTGTGTTTGCCCGGTAACCAAATGAGCTTTTCGATAACACTTTTTCTCCAGACGATAAGCCAAGCCCAACAATTGCTTGTTTGTCACGACTCCCATTTTTTCAGCACTTTCTGGCCAAAGATCGGAAACGTTGAAAATCATTTTTGCTTTCAATTTTTTGGATAAACGCATGGCTGAGTACCCTAAAAATAGCGGCGGCGATTCAACCATCAAGAAATCATACTTACCCAATTTTCGCCCTCTCCAATAGGAAGTCCAGACGAAACTGAAATAATTCAATAATCTTGGAAGTATGCTCTTAGACTTCGAAACATAAATCTTCGAACGATATACTTTGACACCCTCAATTTCTTCCTCTCGGATGGAGCCATCTTTGTACTTTTCGAACACCTCCATCTTCGGATAATTAGGCATTGCTGTCAGTACTTCTACGTCGACACCTTCCTTTTTTAGGCGCACGGCTAACTCATGCAAGCGGTTTTGTGGCGCTCCGATTTCAGGCGGATAATATTGAGTGAGAATCAATAGTTTCATTCCGTGGACTTCAGTTTTAGTTGTTCATAGCGCAATAGTGCGATATAGAAAACGAGAATACTCAAAAATATTACTCCCACTTGACGTTCCAACATCGACTCAAACAAACAGGACACCGAAATACAAATTGCTCCGACAAACAAGGCCAAATTTCCAGTTCTAAAAGAAGCGACAATAATCGAGACGAATAAAATGAATAAGGTGATGATGCCTAGCCAACCGATCGAAATCCCTGTCTGCAAAAATTGTTGATGAGGGTTTAATCTCCGTTCTGCATAGCCTGTGTAATCATGCTTGTAGTACTCGCGGACCAACAAATCTTTTTCGTCTCCTAACCCTACACCGAAGGGATTATCGATTATCATGTTCGTGGAGATTGTCCAAACTACCAAGCGAACCGTATTCGACTCAATATTATTGACGTTTTCATCAATGAACTTACTCGGAGATTTCGACCAAACTCCAACGCTATTGATACTTGCTGAAACATCATTCGAAATTCGTGCGGAGGACTTCAATCCAATAAAGAAGATCAGACCGTACAGCGGAAGCGTCAGTAACCATTTCCAATTTTTCGTTTTCAATGACTTCCAAATTGGAATAGCCGTAAAAATTGCTGCAACGCAAACGAAAGCTCCCAAAGATCGTAGGTAAAAGATCGATATAACGGTCAAACCAAGATAGGCCCACCTTCCGATTTTGATCACTTTTGCATTCGATTCATCCATGAAAAGCAGTCCGCAAGAAAATAAGAAAATGAGCGCCAAATAGGAGGCGTGCATATTCAATCCGTACACACTTGAATGGAAAGCATCACCTGAAAATCCACTTTCCGCGATCACTGCTCTCGTCAATGAGAACAACATGGAAAATCCGCTGCCTAAAATGAATCCCCATTTCAAGCCTGAACGGGCTTGCTTCGTACCTCCAGACATTCCCAAGGCAATCACGGGGAAAATTAGAAATGACAGTCGCGTTGTCAACTGGAGTAATCCCTGATTTTGATTGACTACAAATAGAAATGACACTGCATATAGTATGAAGAGGATCAACAAAGGAAATACTACTTTTTTCGTATCAACGTGCTTCTTCCCTCTCCAAAATGGAATCGTTGAGATGGCGAACAACAAAATAAATGGTGGAATGATTTGATCCTTGATGATCAAGGCCATCACCATGAGTGCACTTGCTATAGCCAGGAATTTCTCCTGCCGGCTCTGATTCTTAAACGTAATTATCCCTTCCAAAATGTTGTGATGATCTGGACAAAAGTAATTAAAACCTGAGTTTGGGAACGAATCATTTGAATTCTCTGTAGAAACCGTTATCCTTGTGCATGCTTGTTTTTCTGAAACGACACATCATAACACTTAGTCTGCTGATTGCTTCCGCAATAGTTGGCTTTGTCGTTTATTCGAAAACTTACCCCGTTGATGTCTGGCTGATTGAATACGAATATAAAACAGCAGACCTATCAAAACTTCAGAATTTCGCCCAAGTAGATACTGTTTTCCTGCATAAAGACTTACTCTGCCGAAATGAAACAGGTTCCATTGCTGATACTTTGGTTGAACAGGGAATTAGACGCCATGAGCTCAAGATTGAAATGGAACTCCCAACAAAGATGGCGATACAAGATCTCGCAGATGCACTCTTAACTTCGGATTACGTTTCGGTGATCAATCATCGTTCTCGCGGAATACGAAAGGACAAGCGCGTAATTCTGTATTGGATCTTATTCGGATTCCTTGGCGGGATGATCGTCGAGTTCGTTTTGGCTATGATAAAAAAACCAAGCACCAATTAGCGCCATCATTAATGTTGCACATTCTGCATTGAGAAAGGTGAAATTGGTCGTTGCAACGCCGAAAACCAAGATAACAATTGCCCAGCCAAATGTTGATTTCCGATTAGTAGTTCTCAATTTCAAGAGCAACACAACAAGTATCATGACCCAAATTAAGAGCCCTATCATTCCATATTGATAGCCGATACTCAGATATTCTGTATCAAAATAAAAGCCTACTGTGGAAATCGGATCCAAAATAATCCCATGGCCAAGGAGCGTATCTGAAGCACTGCTACTAAAGAGTAATTCATAGTGCTCCATTCTCATTCTCCATGAATTCGACTGAAACGCTGAGCCATCAAAAATGGACATCAAATTCCTTGACCGAAACAAAAAGAGGCCAACCAAAAGTGAGATAAGTCCAGCAGGAATCAGAATCAAATTCGTTCTACGAGAATTCTTATTGAGAACGTACATCCCCAAAATAGCCAACATAATTATGAGGACAGTTCGGGATTGTGTGAGAAAGATCATCACAAACGCGAGCAGGATATATTTCCAATATTTTCGTGCGTTCGTATACAAGAAATAGAGCAAGAACAGGCCAAATAAAATCGCGTTGTTGTTCGGGTTTTTCATTGTCCCCGACAGTCTGAACGAACCAATCTCATGGTAATTAGAAATCATTACATCGGACTTCGGAGTGAAGATTTCACTCAGCCACCTACCTGTTCCAGATATATTGAGCATCATCCAAATATTGATTCCGGCTAGAATCAAAAAGACCAAACGGATGCTGAGTGTTACATGATGCTTTCGAATTTTTAAGCTCGATAGTTCCGCCACTAAAATAAGCATGGTTGGCCATTTCAACCATCGAAGCAACATACCCATTGGGGCTGTACGAATTGTTCCGTTCGCAAGAACATCACTCATCAGCCCCCACGCACTCATGGCAACAAAAGACAAAATGATCCAGCGCCAACTCGGTTTTTGGAAAAACGTAAGACCCAAAAACATCAGACCAAACGGTAAGAAGATGTCGTCTAGAATAAATCGAACAGAAGCAGGGAAAAACAGTTCTCCCATCAAGCTAAACACAACGAATAACAGCGCAAGAAAATGAAGTATGCGTTCCCAGTTTTTCATGCGAGCAGCTTTTCAACAAGTTGAACAACGTTTTTCAATTGATATTTTCTGGAATACTTGTCAGCAAATCCTTCAGGTGGCTTTGTATAGGTCGATTCTTTAATCTCCGCGATCGCTTTTGAAATAGAGTCAGCGTCGTTTTTCGCCCAGAATACGTTTGGATACTCTTTCAGTTCATCATGGATAGATCCTTCATGCAATTTATCACCAGAAACGATCAAAATTGCGCGTTCACACCGCACGTAATCGAAGATTTTTGTGGTCGATTGAAATTCATGTCCAAAGGTCTGAATAATCCCAACATCACTTTTACCAATGACCTCAAGAGCGGTTGGATAGTCAACGAATCCTTTCGAATGAATGTACTTGCTCTTAACATCCAATTGATGCTCGTCTGGACCGATGTAATGCAAATCTACTTCACATCGATCAAAGGCCTCCTGAATAGGAGCAGGATCAAAATAAAACTTCCCTGCATATGAGAATGAAAGATTGGTGCTCAGGTCCACTTCTTCTGGCTCACACTTCACTTTTTCATCGTATCCATTTTGTGCTATCACACTGGGTTTTTGATTGAATAAAGAAATGATCTTACCGCAATATTCATTCACGGTGATTAATCCGTCCGCTGCAGCGTTAAAGCGCTTTTCCACAAATTGTTTGATTTTCACCTTGATCCATGAATTTTCAAATCCTGGATTGATGGCAAAGGGATCTCTGTAATCCAAAATCACCTTGCATCCATACTTTTTTTTGAGCCAGGTCGTCAACCCAAAATGCATAAATGGCCCGCCGGTTATGACTACCAAATCAGGTCGATCAAGTGTACTTTTCTCCAAAAATGTCTGAATGTTTTTCCTCCAAACGACTCCGTCATCAGCTATGACTTTTGTCCAGATGGAACTTCCTGATTTCTTGACTACGTGAACGTTCTCGCCAGTAGCCTCTTCTTGCCCCGTAATTACTTGGACATCTGCGTTCAAGGCATCTTGAAACGAATGAGACCAATATCCGGCACGCATCGCTCCTACTCTCTTATTCGGAGGAAAGGCAAATGCAATGATCCAGATATTTCGCTTACTTGTTTCCAACGACTTGCTTAATTCTTTCTAAAAACCCTCCTAAAATTACTTCTTCGTTGAACTCATCGCTAATGAATTGAGCACCTTCTGGATTCAAAAGGGTGTTTCCGTTTTTGAATTTCGTCTCAAAATTGGCAATTTCTTTTACGAGCATATCTTCATCTGGACAATGCTCACAGTTTTCGAATGGATTTCTGTAAATGACTTGTTTTCCTCGTGCTAAGGATTCCAAGATGAAATTGGATAAGCCATCATGATCGGTGAATCGCACGCAAACATGTGTTTTATCATACACTTCGTCCATATTCTTCACCCAGCCTAAGGCTGTCATATTGGGAGGTAATGGTTTATACTCGTCACCATCCGTTCCCGCAATCAGAAACCGAACTGAAGGTAGTTTTTCAGCCATGCGAATCATCGTCTTCATTCCGTAAAAATCAGAACGCTTGCTTGGAATATATGAGAGAATGGTTAATTGATCTCCTCCGACCTCTTTCAACTCATATGATTTTTTGAAGGCTGCAAAGTTGACCACTTCTGCGTTGATTCCGATTTCTTTCAACTCTTCTTGAATCCAGCCTACTTCGCAAAAATGGGTAGCGTTATCAATGTAATGCTGCTTAAAATTTCCTTCTTTGAAGGCTTTGGTTGATTTCAATACGTCTGTTCCGACCCAATTCATAATAAGTGGAACCTTATTCTGAAAAGCCAAATCAAACACTCTGCTACCGACGATTGTACCATTAATCGAAACAACACAATCTACACGTGGAACACGCCAAAGCGCTTTGAGTTGATCTGCTTTTTTGTAGTACGTATCCAGATGAATATATCTATTCTCATGATCGTATTCCGTCAATGCATTTGCCAGTCTTTCAGCAAATAGGGGGAGTCCAACTATCAGTACCTTCATTCTTTTGCCCAATTATCGTAGTTCGCTTGCAATTCGGGATGCGCCTCCAAAAACGGAGCATCCATCTCTCGTGTGTCTCCGATCACTTTGGCAGGTGTCCCACCAATGATCGAGAAGTCAGGGAATTCTCCCTTCACCATCGAGTGTGATGCAATAATCGATCCTTTTCCGATTTTCGTATCAGGCATAATCGTCACGTGCGGACCAACAAACGTGTATTTGCCAATTTCAACTGCCCCTTTGTTGTAAGCAACCGGATCAGATGTATTTCTGTACTCATCTCCATAGAGTCGAATCGCGATGTGGCTACTGTGCGTAATGATCGACACGTAGTTCGTAATCTGACAGCCTTCTCGAATCGTAATTCCGTTCACGGCTTCAATGAAATTGAACTGACCGATAAACACATTGTCCTCAAGCGTCAATCCTTCTTTTCCTACAATGGATGTCGCACTTCCAATGCGCGTATCTTTCAAGAATTCATCATTCTGATGATAACCATAGAACATCTGAGGAGCGCTATCTTTCGCTGCTCTCAACTTCCGTTTTGCCGATAAGAAACTGAAGATGCTCATGAGGGTTTCGCTTGTTTTAAATATTGGAACGTTTTAAAGATAACGAAAAGATAGTAGGTGACTTGCGATGTTGTAACGATCATCAGGGTTGTCTTTATGTCTGCACTGAAGAAGGTGTCGGGAATCCAAAAGCTACACAACATGCAAACAGCACCGCCCATCGCTATGAGAAAGAATTGCCGTTGTTTTCGTAAAATCAGTGGTAAGAACGATACAGGAGAAGCAATAAAGTTCAACATGAACCATGGCGCCATAATTTGAGAGTATTCACCAGCGGCCCTCCACTTCTCAGTGAATACTAACGCAAAGAGATCATCACCAAAAAGCATAATTACGCCAAATGGAATAATAGAAATTATCGTGAGCAACTTCACGGATTTCAATACCATTGGGAGGATATCCTCACCTTTGTTATACTTCTCCGAACAACGTTGAAAGAAAACTTGACTAATCGCCAAACCTGCGAGCATCAATGGCATACGAAGCATTCTGTACGAATGCTCATAGGAACCGTAATCATAATCGCTAAAAAGTTGTAAAACAAGAATGGCCACAATAAGATCCCGACTTACGTCCATCATAGCATGTGGCAAATTCACCTTTGGAAACTCATCGAATGTCTTTGCTAAGAATTTTGTTCTGGGAGACCTTGCCTTAACAGAAAATTTCGCACTTGCCTTACGAAAAGTAGCCGCAAACCATCCGTTCGCAAAAAGCAGCCCTCCGACTGTTCCCACGATGAGGCCGATATACCCCGAGCCTAACCATCCCATCAAAAGCTTTATTCCACCTCCAAAACTAACATTAGCCACTTTTGAAAAACTAATACTCCTGAATTGACGGGTACGAATTGCCCAATTGGTCCCGATGTTGTAAAACGCTGTCAAAAAGACTGCAATAGGAATCAGAGCATAAAACAACACCTCACTGATGTCTCCCGCAATAATTATTGGCACGAGCGTAACTAAGGTTGTGACTCCTGCAGAAATCAACGCTATTCGCAATGAAAGTCGATACAAACGGAAAGCATGAACATCTGCTTTGGCAATGGGGATCGCTAAATCGTATCGTGCTGTAGCAACGGCTGCTCCGACCCCCATAAGTCGCGAAAACATTCCGAACTCAGCGTTATCAACTGCATCATAGAATTCTCGAAATAAAATGATGTTCAACCCCAAATTGCTTATTTGGGCAATCGCAGTTCCGGACATCAATACAATGACG
>JBGCDF010000191.1:0-4904 GCA_045105095.1 Crocinitomicaceae bacterium
CTCGTTGAGATAGGAGTTCTTTCAATTCTTGGAGAGTTGTAAATGCTCCAAACCGTTTGGCAACTACTTCAATCCCAAAGGTGTTGTATGGACGTAAATTGAAATTTTCCTGAATCATGTTTCAAAATTAGAAGAATTCGAAATGAATTAGTGAAGCGATCAGAACAATCATCAACGGTCCATTGTTGTTAACCTGCGAGATTTTAGTAATTGAAAGATTCAACGATCCAAAAAAATCCAACACCGCCGAAGAAGAAAAAGCAACGCTTTTGAAAGTGAACGGAAGTTCACCTAACGCATAGCTAATCGAACACACCCTTGGCCAGACACGGAAGGAATCCCTTGCAGTGAGCCTGTCGAACTGAACAATCAAACAATCCAACACCGCCGAAGGCAGCAGCGAAGCTAATCCCTTGCAGTGAGCCTGTCGAACTGAACAATCGAACAATCAGAAAATCGAACAATCAACCATCCAATCATCATTTTCCAATCCAGTATCGTATTTTTAAGCTATGAAATTAAAGCAAGTACCTCTCGAGTTGATAAACGGGATGAACAAGAACACGATGATGGAAGCATTGGGCATTCAGTGCGTGGAAATTGGAGATGACTACGTTGTATCTACGATGCCTGTAGATCATCGGACTCACCAGCCAATGGGACTGCTCCACGGAGGTGCCAGCGCGGCATTAATCGAGTCAATGGGCTCGATGGGCTCAGTGTTGTTAATCGACCCTGAAAAATACGCGCCTGTAGGACTTGAAGTAAACGCGAATCACGTTGGAAGTGTGCGGTCAGGAAGTGTTAGGGCGAAAGCAACTGTGGTTCATGCAGGTAAACGAACACATGTTTGGCAGGTTGATATTAGAGATGAAGCCACAGAGAAATTAGTGTGTACCGGTCGATTGACTGTCATGATTGTTGAGCGAAAATAGATGGCAGATCAACTGAAATATCGTTTACCAAATCAAGATATAGTCGTAAAGCAGGGAGCGTTCAAACACGTGAAGTTCTCGGAAGTTAAGGAGGGCTTTGTTGTCGCCAATTTTGATAAATCCAAAGCTTATCGTTTCGAAGAAGGAGCTATTTCATTGAGTCGCTTGCCGGATCAAAAACCGCTCTGTTATTCGGAAGAACTCTATTTGAGAAAAGCGGATCATTTTATTCGGGAAATACAATCACAGGGGCTTTCGAAAGCTATTTTTTCGAGAATCAAATCTCATTCTTCCTCGAAAAAGACGGATGAGGTCTTTGCTGATTTGGTCAAAAAATATCCATCCGCATTTGTCTATTTGATCTCAAGTGAACATTTCGGAACCTGGATCGGAGCAACACCCGAAATATTGGTTTCATGCGATTTTCAAACAGGTGAAACGGTTGCACTTGCAGGAACTAAAAAGGCGAGTGACTCTTCCGAATGGGGAGAAAAGGAAAAGGCAGAACAACAATTCGTGACCGATTTTATTGAAGGTCAGTTAACACGTTTGTCGTTGAGAAATATTTCGAAAAATGGTCCGAAAGATCGAATTGCTGGACCAGTGAAGCATCTTGAGACAACATTTCAGTTTTCGCTGGGTGATGTAAAGCCCATTTCCATTGCAGATAAATTACACCCGACTCCCGCAGTCAGTGGATTACCACAAAAAGAAGCCATTGATTTGATCAATTCAGTGGAAGCTCACGACCGTAGTCTCTACACGGGGTGCATTGGAATTGTAGGTGAGCAAACAAAACTTTTTGTCAACTTGAGGTGCGCTCAATACATAGAGAACGAATACTTCCTATATCTGGGAGGCGGATTCACCAAAGATTCTGTAGCTGCTAAAGAATGGGAAGAAACCGAAAATAAATCCAGAACTCTGCTTGACATTCTCGAAAACTCCTAGCTTTGTAAGTAGAAGATTTAGGTATGCGAATTACGACATCAGACAAAGAACACGTTACAACTTTCATTCACGCATGTATTCGTAATGGTATGACCCATGTGGTATGCTCTCCTGGTTCGAGAAATTCCTCGCTGGTAATAGCAATTGACGAGCATCCTGCTCTTGAAACCTTAGTTGTTCATGACGAACGTAGTGCAGCTTTTTATGCCCTTGGGATTGCCGAAGAACTGAAGACACCTGTAGGAATGGTGTGTACTTCTGGCTCTGCTATGTTGAATTATTATCCAGCAGTGGCTGAAGCTTTCTATCAATCCATTCCAATTGTTGTGATGTCTGCCGATCGACCTACCGAATGGGTAAATCACGGAGATGGTCAAACGATTGTTCAGGAAGGGGTGTACCAAAATCACATACGATACGAAGCGAGAATCTCAAAGCATCAAGATGCATCAGAGATCAATTCAGCGGTGGATCTTGCTTTTGAAGCAGGACTAAATACGTGGAAGGGACCGATTCACTTTAATCTTCCATTGGAAGAGCCACTTTATGGAAAGCGTGAAGTTGAGTGGGAAAAAGAAGCGGAAGTAGATCGGTCGATTGAACCATTCACGTTAAATGCTGAATCTCAAGAAGAGTTGACCAAGATCTGGGATGCTTCTCCACGGAAAATGATTCTAATCGGTCAGCACTATAAAGATTTAGCACTTCAGAATGGTCTCTTTGACTTGTGCAACGACAGTTCAATCGCCGTTTTAGTTGAGAATACCTCGAATCTAACTCATCAGAGATGGGTTCATTGCATTGATCGAACCTTGGGTGGAATTTCCGAGGATGAAATTGAGCGATATCAACCAGATTTGTTGATTACGATAGGAGGAGCGGTGATCTCTAAACGAATTAAACAGTTTTTGAGAAGTGCTCCCATCAAAGCGCATTGGAGAATAGGATATGAGTTTCCTCAAATGGATACGTATCGAAAGTTAACCCATTCCTTTGAGACGAATCCTGCTGATTTTATTGACGTTTTGCTATCCATGAACCTCACAAGAAATCTATCCAACTTTGGTTCAACTTGGAAACAATTGGATTTTTTAAATCAGGAGAAGTTAACGACCTTTTTCGAAACGATTCCTTATTCAGATATGGCGGTGTTTGAAACACTGTTGGACTATATTCCTGAGAATGCCTACTTGCACATGGCTAATAGCTCCGTTGTCCGTTATTGCCAGTTGTATAATCCTATTCCGTCACTGCGCTATTTCGCGAATCGAGGAACGAGTGGGATTGATGGAAGCACCAGCACAGCATGCGGAGTAGCACTTTCGAGTCCTGATTCTTGTAATGTCCTAGTTACAGGAGATGTTAGTTTTTTCTACGATACAAACGCCTTCTGGAACAAACAAATTTCATCCAATTTACGCGTGTTTTTGATCAACAATGGAGGAGGAGGGATTTTCAGAATCATTCCTGGGCCAAGAGAAAGCGATCAGTTGGAAAACTACTTCGAAGCGCACCACGACCGAAAAGCGGAGTTCATTTGCAAAGCACACGACGTGCAGTATTCTTCCGCTTCATCTTTAGATGAAATTGAAAGTCAAATGGCGAACTTTTTCGAGGAAAGTGATCGCCCTAAGTTGATGGAAATTTTTACTCCCAGAGAGTTGAATGGTGAAGTATTAAGTAACTATTTCGATAGATTGAAGTTAAGTAAATAAGCCATTTAGACCATTCAAGAGGTTGATGGATCAATTTTTGTTAAACTTTATAGTTATCGAACGAAATTTCGTATATTCAATCTTATGTCAGAAGAAACTAAATATCTCACAACCAGAATCGTTAAATCTGCGGCTCAAAAAGCATTCAGTACAGCCTCAAAAAAAGCGATGGAAGATCACGGGTATATCGTGGTGGCAGAGAATGGAAAGGTCGTAAAGAAATTTAGTAACGGCGATATCGAAGTGATTGAAGAAATTGAACAATCAAAAGTAGAGCTTACGCTTGATTGATGAGGAAGCGTTTAAGAATATTTGCTGGCCCTAACGGATCAGGAAAAAGCTCGATTATCAAATCCATCATAGAAAAAGATATCGGTAACGGTGTTAAAATAGATTTTGGAATCTATATTAATGCTGATGATATTGCTCGATCGATTCAAACAAATTCAATAGACTTTACTGAGTATGATACTGAAATTGTCATTTCTGAATTTTTGAGTTATTCTTCCGATTCGGGTTTAATTCATACGGAGTTCAACTTAGATCGTTTAAAAAAGTGTATTTCCATAAAGGGTAACGTGCTATCAATTTTACATGAAGTAGCTCAGATGAAGGATGATAATGCATACGAGAGAATAGCACAAATCATCGCCTATGTTCTGCGAGAGAAGCTCCTAAATGAAGGGAAGAAAATTTCGTTCGAGACAGTTTTTTCCCACAAAGGAAAGATCGATTTTATTCGAAAGGCCAAAGAAAGTGGCTATAAAGTTTACTTATACTTCGTCTCAACAGATTCACCACAGATCAATGTATACAGGGTTAAAACGGTACGCGTAGGAAAAAATGGACATGATGTTCCCACACAAAAAATTATTGATCGATATTACAGATCAATGGATCATTTGTTTGACGCTGCCCAATATTGCTATCAAACTTACTTCTTCGATAATTCATTGGAAAACGTGAGTCAGAACCTCTTTGCCCACTTTAAATTAAATGCAGAAGGTGACAAGAAATGGACAATTACAAATGAAGCTTTTGTTCCCAATTGGTTTATTAAGTATTATTCTGAAAAAGCTAAAAAAGAAAGCTGATCGATATTGTGAAAAGATCTTAAGTGTTTTTGTCATATAGTCAAATGTGGTGATCCGAACAAATCCGTGCAATTCCTTATATTCACGCTATGAAAAATTTGGCGCTGCATTGGAAAATATTAATCGCAATGGTTCTAGGAGTGGCCTGGGCGATTTTTGCGATGAAATATGATGAACAATTCGAACTCATCAACTTCACGCAAGATTGG
>JBGCDF010000192.1:0-3946 GCA_045105095.1 Crocinitomicaceae bacterium
TCACCATTTGGACGTCCAAGTGTTGGACTGAAGGTATATGTTGGATTCTTGTAAGCACTTTGCTCGATGATGTCGTTTACTTCTTCATACGTCAAACACGGACGAATTGAAATGATCAATCCAGCCAGACCTGCTACGTGAGGAGTTGCCATGGATGTTCCACTTTTGTATCCGATTGCATTGTTGTTGATCGTTGATAAAATTGAGCTACCAGGAGCTACTACGTCTAGTTCAGCTCCAATATTGGAGAAACTTGAACGAATACCTGCAGAAGTCATTGATCCAACCGCTAAGATTCCATCTGTGTAATTCGCTGGGTAATTAACAGGGCTGCCAGATCCATTTCCAGCTGCAAATACAATCACACAACCGAGACCTCCACGACCAGTCGCAAAGGCATTGTCGATGGCATCGTCAATTACTTGATACTGAACCCCAGAGCGCCAAGAGTTACTGATTACATCAACTCCGTTGGCAGCGGCCCAGTTAATTCCATCCGCGCGTTTCTGACGACTATTGGCAGAACCAGCCAATGAGTTACTGATAGCGAATAAGGTACACTCAGGTGCAATTCCGACTACTTGAAGGTTGTTATCTCCAATAGCACCAACAGTTCCTGCACAGTGAGTACCGTGATCTCCAAACATTTGAGCAGGAGAAGAGTTTGACTCCGTATCATAACTCAGAGGAGAAAGGTTACCAGCAAGATCTCCGTGTGTTGGTTCGATTCCCTGATCAAGTATAGCAACATTTGCACCAGCACCTTCTGTGATCGTCCAAGCGTCGCAAGCATTTACATCTGCTGTTGGCGTAGCTGTGTTGTCAAGTCCCCAAAGTGATCCGAAATCAGGATCGTTGGTACACTCGATATCGTCAAAGGTGAGTAAATCTGGAACTGATCCTGCGAATGAGTTCGTTTCGAAGATTAGATTGGCTACTTCAAGTGATGTGTAGGGAGTTGTCGTCGAACAACGTAAGGTATACCAAAGCGGCATGTACTCGTCTTGCTCTACGATCTCAAGGTCGAATAACATCGCTTGACGTTCAAGTAGACTGAAATCTCCCGGAGACTTCAATTTTACATACAAGTAATCAGATAATCCAATATCTGTTCCGTCTTCTGCTCTGAAACTAGGATACGCAGTTCTGATGTCCGCAACTTCTTTAATAGCATCCAATTGGCGATTATATTCTGAAGCTGACATGGTTGAATTGAACGATACACGCGTATACATCAAATCTGAGGCTTTGTTTTGGCTCTTGTCTGCTTCCATTTCGAAAGACTTTAGAGCAAAGGATTTCAAGTTCTCTTTTTTGAAATCCTTGAAGGTTGAGATATTGATTGATTCAGTGTTCAATTTCATAGGAATCTTACTGCCTCTATAGTAATAATAGTGGTCACTTTGTCCGAAAGAAATTGAAACAAATGTAAAGGTAAGCATTAGTAATAATGCTCCCATAAAACTCTGTTTTAGAGTATTTTGTGTTTTCATGAGATTAATTTTAAGTTAGTGGTTAATAATCGTTAGGGGGTGACCTTTGTGTCACACAACTCCGTCAATAGAAGCCCGCACATCGAATGGCGATAGCGGCAGCTAAGAATGAAATTAGATGCATTATGCTCGGTTATAATGGTTAGTGGCCTACTCTCGTTCATGGTCAGTAACGCCCGGCATTTTCGGCTCATTCTTCCTACCGGACATTTTTTGGCATAGATTGCCAGGGTAAGAGTCAATGGTGTTTTTCCATAAACTCAAACAGTTCATTTAATCTCAATAAAAAACTTAACTCGATTGATAGTGGTTAATCTCGTTAGTTAGGTCGCGCAACATACAATTTGCAACGTGTCTATAAATTTTGGGAGTATTTGACTTTTAGTCAAAGCGTTATGAATGAATATAACAAGAAAATGTAAGATGTTGACGATAAAATGTGTTATATTTTTAACTGTGCACGTATATGTCTCGATAATGTAACTTACTTGTTTATTTTATTCAAATGGCACGAATATGTTTTTTGAGTAATTAGACTTCAGTATGTTGATAAGTAGTGGGTTATATTCATTTTTCAGAGACCTAAGCTTTTTCTCGATTGAGTGCAAATCATGAGAAGAAGGGCAAATTCATTCTTGTTTCCAGAAGTGAACCTGATAGGCAGTTTTTGAGTGTGATGATATTGGATGTTCGCTCGTTCTCTTAGAACCTATTTTCAACAACATCGTTCAAAATAAAAAAGGTCGAGGATGCATCCCCGACCTTCATATAATTAATTGACCTTAGTTACTGAATAACTAAACGCTTGTTATACGTTTCGCCTGAACTATCGCGTACAATAACCATGTACGTTCCAGGTGCGAAAGAGCTAGTTGAAATTCTCAAACTAGAAGCATCCTCATTAAAGGATTCTACGGAGTAGACTTCTTTACCGAGCATGTCCAATACGTATAGGTTAACATCGTTAGAAGTTAATCCCTGAATATCGACAATTACAAAATCGTCAGCTGGGTTTGGATACAGCAAAACATCTGTGTCCGTTCCTGAGAAAGTATTTTCCACAATTGCGTCATTATCATTTCCTCCGATGCCTGCAATGGAGAAATTGTCAATCGACATATCGCTCTGCCAGCTGTTCGCGGTCGTTCCTACGTATCGTAATTGAATAGTACTACCAGAATAAGCATTCAGATTAACGTTTGTAATAAACCACTGATTGCCTTGATCACCCGTTCGACTCCATAAATTAGACCATGATGAACCTCCGTTCGTTGAAACTTGAAGTTGGAGTGTTCCCATAGAGGCACCGTACATGTGGTATGCGAAACTTAAATTCGTACTACTTTGTCCAGACAAGTTGAAACAAGGACTGTTCAAAATAGTCACTTTGTTCGGGTGGTTTGGAGAAGATGATTCAACATGAGCATAGAAACTTCCTGATGAGGCCGAAGAAGGGCTCGTAGCCGTTGATGGCGTTGATCCAGAGGTTCTTGACCAGTTAAAATCATCATCTGTAGACTGTTCCCAAGCACCAAAACCTGATTCGAACGACTCAGTGTAAGGGAAAGACGAAATAGTTGTATTCGCATTACATCCTGCCGATTCACTTATGTTGATGTTGTCAACAGACATATCACTTTGCCAGCTATTCGCAGTTGTTCCAACATATCGCAATTGAATTAAACTTCCTGAGTATGCACTCAAGTCAACGTTCGCTGTAAACCACTGATTTCCTTGATCTCCAGATAGAGTCCAAACAGATGTCCAACTTGATCCACCGTTCGTCGAAACTTGAAGATTCAGTGTTCCCATTGACGCTCCGTACATATGGTAAGCAAAACTTAGGCTCGTTCCACTTTGTCCGGACAAATCAAAACATGGACTATTCAAAATAGTTGTTTTATTTGGGTGATTCGGCGATGACGATTCAACATGGGCGTAGAAACTTCCAGCCGCTGCTGCCGTAGGGCCTGTTGAATTAGAAGGCGTTCCTCCTGAGGTACGCGACCAATTGAAATCATCTGTGTTAGATTGTTCCCAGGCTCCAAAACTCGATTCAAATGACTCAGTGTATGGGAATGAGCTAATCGTGTTACAAGAAGATCCTGCTGAAATACTGATGTCGTCAACAGCCATATCGCTTCTGTAGCTACTGGCAGTTGTACCTGAAAATCTTAATTGAATCGTACCTCCAGCGTAAGCGCTCAGATCAACATTTGCCGTCAACCATTGATCACCTTGGTCACCAGACATGTTCCATACGGTAGACCAACTAGATCCGCCATTCGTTGAAACCTGTAGATTAAGTGTTCCCATTGACGATCCGTACATGTGGTATGCGAAGCTCAAGTTCGCTCCATTTTGTCCAGATAAATCGAAACATGGGCTGTTCAAGATGGCTGTTTTACTTGGGTAATTTGGAGATGATGACTCCATGTATGCGTACGTTGAAC
>JBGCDF010000193.1:0-19095 GCA_045105095.1 Crocinitomicaceae bacterium
TGTATACGATCGATCATCAACTCCAGTGGAAAGCGAACCGACTCCATTAAAATTATTCTGGTGAATCTGCGAATAAGCATCTAATTCCTCGGTGCGCAAAGCCTTTCTGGTAAATGTTGAGAAATCTGAATTATTGAGGAATAGATTCCCACCTTTCACGTGCAACAAATCATCTTCCTCAAAATATGAATGCTGAAATGTACATCCAGAAATATTCAAGAAATAGCCATCATAATCCACTTCAGGATGAGCATACAGGTCTATATTGTTGAAATCACTGCTCACAACCAGACTCTTACCAAATAGATTTAACGCACCATGGTGATCAATATCTTCCAAATTCGATTGGGTGTCGTAGGTCACGTTCGAAGATGTGAAGTTGGTATAACTTGAAATCGCATTCCACCGCTCGCTTCTATACACGACTTTACAACTAGCAAACAGCAACTGCTCCATTTCCATATTTGCAACTAGTGATCCATTTTCAATGATCGTTAGCATGTGATCTCCATCATTGTTACCAATCAACCTGAAACGACTTCCACTCATACCTGCAAGCAATCCCACAGGACATCTAACGAGAATACGTCCGCTGGAAACCCCGTCATGCAGGGGTCTAAAATCTGCATTTGGCATCAAGAAAAGCTGACCTGTTAAGTCCATTTCCGCATCGTGCCCTCTTAAATGAACGTCCGCATTTTCATGAAAAACGATATCACCTCCCCACTTGGTAACCAGTTTTCCTCCATCTTCGATCATTAAGATTCCTCCTGGCTCTACGACCAACTGAGAATTCGCGAGTAGGGTAAGTCGGCTGTTCTTGTGTATGATCAACTGCCCTCCGTTCTTAACAACAATTTTATGTCCGGAATGCACTACAACTTCCCCAGTGCGCGTCACATTATCGCCAATTACCATCTGAGCATTTTCCTCAATCGTAATGGTAATGTTTCCTGTCTCTTCACACTTATTTCGGATGTCCAATCTGAAATGTGACACATCTTTGGTATATGGTGGAAGGTGCGGTTCGGAATAATCCGTATTAGGAGTAAGGCCTATTCTGTGAGTTCCAGATGCATTCACATAAAGGCGAGAATTATCCTTAAACGTTAAAGAATAAGGTTGAATGCTTTGTGTTCGAATCGGGGCAGAACTGATATATGTTGTCTCAAATGTGACTTCACCTTTACCATACTGGAAAACGTCATTGTTATCCAAAACGGTTTCCCCACTGAGCATATCCGTGCCTGTTAAATGGTAGAGCATAAACGCATGGCTCTCTGCAGTAAACCATGTATGCTTCGAATTCTTGAATTCAATAAAGGTTCCATAGTCGTCTACGATACTATTTACTACGTAATTATCTATATCGCGCACATTATTATTCTCGATTTCATAAAACGTATTTGTGATATTGTGTTCAAGATTTGTAAATGCGGCAGGGCCTCCGTCGTAATAGTTCAAGGTACTCGTTGTAGGAGTAAAGCAGAAGCCTTGAAGCTTATAGACATCCGGAATGAGGTCGGTCGGTATATCTAAAGCGGGTGAGGAAAGGTTGTGGGGAAAGATCAGTGCACCTTGAACATGATCAATCCCATGAAAATTAACTGCAAATCGTTCTCTAGTTGTATTAATGATCGTGATTCCCAAAAAGCTTACTCCTAACGTTCCTTTGTATACTGGGCCGCTTGGCGATGGTGCAGCTGGCATTGCCCAAACTCTTAAATTTGACCACGCGAATGTTCCCAATTCCCATGCTAAAAAGGTTCCAACAGCTGTAGCCACTTCCGTACGCTTTGGATTTTTCCATTTTGCGCGACCTGTCATAATACTGATGGATGTCTCCTTAGAATGAAGTACAAGTTCTCCAGCATCAAAATTCTGACCGCTAGGAACTCCTGCTCCTGCACCGTTTGCAATAGCAAGGACTTCACAGTTAACAGGCATTCCTAATACGTTATTCTGTACATTATAATAATCCGCATTTAAACTTGCGACATCATCTGGTTGATACTTCATCATTGTTCTGCTGGCAGGCAAATCAAGCAACCCCTTTAGGTTTTCAAGTCGTGTAACAAACGATGCCAACGGAACGATATCTAATACAGGAGCGGATGCAATATGTCTACAAAGGTGTTGTACACCTATAGGGGCATTTAATCCTTGATGAGCTGAATCGAAACTGATATACGTGGAAACTTCGTGATCTTCTCCGTTCACTTCCATGTCTCTTAGCGCATAACGCGTGCACATGCCTCCCATGCTTTGACCTATGATGACATTTTTTTCTACGCTCCCAGCATTAGCTTTCATTTGATTTATCTTGCCTATAACCTCCTTGATGAAGTTAGCTGTGGCAGGTAGATAATCTCCACCATCGTCATAATCCAGAGTTACTAGATCATACCCCTCGTCATATAAATAATCTGTGAGAGCTTTACCGCCGATCTGGATCTCATCTAATCTACGCACAGCATCTATATGCCCCAATGATAGATCAATCGCCTGATCTCCATATCCAACAAGAGGATTATACCCTTCAGCCCATATAAATGGTTTTTGCAATGATGTATGTCCACAACCAAACGAAATACGCATTGTTCCAGATCCATAGTGCATTTCGCCGTCATCTCCTAAATATCCTTCCTCTGCGGTTATATGGTGAGTCTCATCCGGAATAAAGAAATCAGTATTGAGAAGATCGTCGATAAACTCATCAAACAAGGCTATTATTGCGTAAGATTCGTAGGTAGATCCGTCAGAGTAGCTTGCCTTAAATTTGATCTCTTTTTCACCCAACGTTGTGTACTGCGCAGAAACGTTTGATGATAATTGCGTTTGCTGGTACCCTAACCCATTATCCATGTCAATGAATAAACCTGTCAGTTGTTTACCCGTATTATTGAACATTAAATTGACATCGTATTTAAGGGTCAGGGAATTCCCTTTTATCCTTGTTGCTGCGGGAACAACCATAAAGCACTCTTTGTTCAGGTAAGGACTTCGGCTTCTGTTCGGAACATCGTAAAACTGACCGTTAAGTTCAGTTAATAAGTTATCCGTAAGTGAAAGGGGATCAATTGCAGCATAGGATTGGTGTAAAACGGCTAAAGGTATTACTGGGCTATCTTCTCCAATCACATCCATAATATTCCTGTATCCCGCTGGATCAGGAAGCCGTTGACTATTGTTTAATGCCATGCTGTATATGGATGCATATGCAAGGCCAAAAGCCGTGACGCTCGTCTCATTTTCATTGCTAATGACTCCGTCAAAAGCATCAAGATTGCAATACGGGTAACCATGTTCATACAAGACTCCTGACCCTTGTTGCACTTCCGATAAATCTACGTGTTGGAACAGCTCAGAAATTTGCTGTGTAAACGGAACCGCTGGGCCATTAATATCCTGTTGGGAAGAGTTATTCCCTTGCGCAAAAATCTGCAGTGCAGTTAACGTATAAATGATTAAACTAATCTTTCTCATAACCTTACTTTTTTCGATGTGTCTTTCAATTATCTAAGAAAGTAGGCCATGATCTAACACTCAATTCCTACTTTCTTCTTCTTATTCTCTCCTTCTTCATACTGAACCCAATGCATTTTGATACAGAACGTTGAACTCCAGATACTACAATGAGCATACACTGCAAGAACCATAAAAATCTACTTAAAAGAAAAGGCTTAACCTTGGTTAATGACACACGTTTACGTTTTTATTACAACCATTTACATTCGCGCATGATTCGAACAAAAAACGATACGAAATCAATTGGTTTTATTACTAACGATAGCCCGATGTATCACGAAAATGGAATGAGGCTATGCCCATCAAACATGAGTAAAATTCACTCTGAAAAACGCAGAAAAGTCTGTAACGCTTGCTAAAAAATGGTTCATTTAATTCCGAGCAACGCCATGAATGAGAAATTCTTGATTGATTTACTCTGAAGCCTCAGCTCCAGGCCCTTCACTAGGATGAGGCAATACATCAACATCACCCCAATCGAGATCACTCTCCTCACTGTAGGCATCAAAGAATGGTTCTTCGAAAGACTTAGTTGTTAAGCGATGCTCGAGTGACAAGAGCAAACTTGGCAATAACACCAAGTTGGTAATCATTGCGATTAGAAGTGTCAATGAAACGAGTAGACCGAGTGCTTGAGTTCCTCCAAATTGTGAGAAGCTGAACATTGAGAATCCACAGAAAAGAACGATCGATGTATAGAACATCCCGAGTCCTGCTTCGCGTATCGCCATCATCACACACTCTTTTAGGTCCCATTGTTTCGATTTCAACTCAAGACGGTATTTTGCCAAGTAGTGAATTGTATCATCAACAGAAATACCAAAGGCAATACTGAATACAAGTAGCGTTGAAGGCTTCAGTGGTATCCCAAACCACCCCATGATTCCTGCTGTGAACAAAAGAGGAATGAAGTTCGGAACCAAGGACACCAATACCATTCTCCACGATCGGAAAAGGATCGACATTAAAACAGCAATTGCTAAAATGGCAAAGATCAAACTGGTAAGAAGGTTCAATACTAGGTACTTTGTTCCTTCTGAAGCCACCTTCGATGCTCCCGTAATCGTCACATCGTAATATTCATTGTCAATGGCTGCTCTCAGATTATCCTTGAACCCTTTCTTTCCAAATTCTTTTTTGATCGATTCTGGATCCATGTCAAACGCTTCGACTTTCGCATCATCACCGTTTGCAATGATATCCGTCAGCGCGTTAAAGACAGCAGAGTGTTCAAATACGATAGAATCGTAGTAATTCTTCTTCTTTTTCTTTGTCGCGAGGAGATAGAACTTCTCGATGCGTTCCTTATCTGGATTCAGAATAGCATCCATCTCAAGTTCCATGGAATCTACAATATCACTCACCTCGTATGATCCAATATCCATCATTTGAGAACGGATTCGCAGCACGCGATTAGCAGTATCGATGAACTCGTTCAACGCCATTCCAGTATTATTGGAATTGGTCACAATTGAACTATCAATGTAGTTCTTAAGAACTCTCAGTTTTCGTTTACTGGTGATCAGTCTGAACTCCTCGACATCGTTGTCGTTGTAGGCCATATTTGCGCCCTTCAATACATCAATAAATGAGATAAAGCGCGTAAATAAGGTGTCTTTGGAATAACGACGTTGGATACTGTCCATTGCAACCAGCGTATGCTTCTTCTGTAAACGACTGTTCTCTTTGTAGTCGATCATCACCTCAAAAGGAATAGATCCACCGAAATTCTTCTCAATAAATTTAACATCCTTCAGGATTTGGTCACCAGCAGGTAAATCTCCCGTCAAGTTTCCGGTTGCCTCTATACGCATCATTCCGAGGATACTGAAAACTACAACCGCAATTGTCGTAACGTACACCCACTTCCTGTGGTTTCCTGCGATGTGAACAAGGTTATTAAGCAACCCAACTGCCAACTTGCGATCGAGGTGTTTTAAGTGACGTTCTTTCGGTTTCTTCGAGAAGGATAGAACAATCGGAAGGATACAAATTGATAAAATGAATACAAGAATAATATTCAGCGATGCACTAATCCCAAATTCAATTAGCTTCGGAGAGTTCGTTGTAATAAATGTCAAGAACCCCAATGATGTTGTCAAATTCGTTAGGAAAGTGGCCGTTCCAATTTTGCGAATAACGCGTGTAAGTGCTTTGACTTTATTTCCATGATCTTTGACTTCCTGATGATACTTGGTCAGAAGGAAAATACAGTTGGGTATTCCAATCACAATCATGAGCGGAGGAATCAACGCCATGATAATTGTAAGGTCGAAACCAAGTGTGCCAATCAACCCGATTGACCAAACAACGGCAACGGCAACAACTAGATTACAGATAAATACCACGCGCATTGAGCGGAAGAAGAGATACAACAAGAGCGATGTCACTAGTAGTAACAACCCAACGAAGAGATACATTTCTTTCACTACTCGCTTTCCGATGATCACCCTTAAGTGAGGTAATCCGGCAAATTTTGCATGTCCTAAATGCTCTTCATATGAAGAAGCAAGATTTTCAATGTCTAATACAACGTTGGCTTTTTGCTGATCCAGCAGAAAACGGCCATCGATTTCCACCATCATCAAGGAGGCATTCTCATCATTGAAGAGAAGATCCTTGTACATCGGGTTACTTCTGATCTCTTTTCGAATAGAGTCAATGGATTTCTCCTTGTACGTAATATCTGAAAATACGCGATGTGCTTCGAACTTACGCTTCTCACGATTGTTGTAAATCGTAAACAGGTTGGCTTCCGAAACAACCGATTGAACTCCATCAAGGGTAAGAATCGAATCTCCAAGTTGTTTCCATTCGCGGAAGCGATCTTCTGTATAGAGCGAATCTGTTTGAATTCCGATAACTAGAACTCCTCCGTCTTCACCAAACATTCCTTGAAAACGCTCGTAATCGATACTTGCTTGAGCTGACTTAGGAAGAAGTACACCGTAACGGTTATCTAACTTCAAACCTGTTATCGCGTTGTAGCCAAGAAAAACAGTCAGAAGTGTCAATAACCCAATGATTATTAAACGGTTCCTTAAGATGACATTAGCAATAAATTGCCACATATATTTCTGGTTTCCTAAATTTCGAATTCACAAAGGTACTATAATATATTCGGGGACAAAGGAATTGAAGGGGCAATAAATGCTCGGAAACTCCAACTAGGACTGGAAGTTTCACCGAATTTTCGCCTCGATTTACTCGTGTCTCCCTCGGCTATTGAACTATAGGCGTGCATAATGAAAACGCGTATTGATTCTTACCTGAATCAGTTAACAAAAGATTAACATTCTTTATCAATGTTCGCCAGCAATCCAAGTTTCAATAGGTGAAAATGAAAAACTGGCTTAAGAGAATCAAATAGCGATTCAAGGCCGTTCGAATTTGAATGAGTCATCATGGTTTATTTTTGAATAAATCGTGACTCGTTTAGTCGAAATCCCTCAAAACTACAGGCTCGAAATGATGAAAGCATGCTCAAAACAACTGTTTTTTCATCAAAAAAAGTGATTCCGATCAATGTCAGAACCACTCCTTTCAACTTATTATGAAACGTCTTAAGCCGCTTGCTTTTTCTCCAGTTTTGCCATTCTTGCTTGTTTCACTTCTGAAGGAACTCCCGTTTCGGCGTAGACCTTCGCATCATTCAGAACTGTATCGAGGGTTTCATTCATTTTTTTATTCATTGTCCCCCTCATCATTGCTCCCATCAGTCCTTTCGTTTCAAAACGAGCTTTCATCACCAGTTTCGATTGATTTTCACTCACCGCAACAACCGTCCACGTATTCTTCGCTAAAGAAACAAATCCAGGCATCCCATCATTCACTTCGTAAGTGAGGGTCATTTTTGTTTCGTCATAGTTGGTCAATTTTTCAGAAATTTTGTTGAATCCTTTTACATTGACATTGCATGATCGTTCGTTGCAAACAGCTCCTTCAAATTCACTTGCTACTGACCCTTCTGCGTGATCTACGCTAGAAGACCATTCGTAAACTTCAATAAATCCTGGTCCGACCATTTCCCACAGTTCGTCTGCCGAAACGTTAATCGTAATTTCTCTTTCTAAATCAAATCCTTTTTGTGCCATAACTGTTGTGTTAAGTGTTAGTAAAATTGCTAATGTCTTCAGTACATTTTTCATATCGCTATCGATTAATTTGTTCACTACAAAGGTCAGCGATATGCACGCAATCGACTTTCTAAAAAGGCTCGATTAGTTGCTCATTTTGTTCAATCTGAACTTTTTGGGTGATAGTTTATACTTCTGATTGAAGCTAGACGAAAAAGTGGTCGGATCTTGAAAACCGGATTCGTAGGCAATATCTGTAATAGAAAGATCTGAGCAGATCAATTTGGACGCCGCATATTCTAATCTTCTGTTCTTGATGAAGCGAGCTGGAGTATCGTCAAAAGCCTTTTGAAACTCTCTTTTGAATGTCGATAAACTCATGTTGCAAATGAAGGCCAATTGTTCAATACTAATAGGATTGAATATATTTTGCTCGACTGCCTTCTTGAATCGGACGTTGATAGGTGTAAAAATATCCGATAACAGTTTTCGAATATTTTCATGATTCTCAGATTTCAATAAAATCATCATGAGTTCCTTCAACTTGAGAATTCCCAATTCCTCATCCACTACTTCGGGGTCTTCGAAGTACATCAACAAGGTGTTCATATACTGCTCGATCAGCTTATTTCCTATGAGTTTTTTTGGTTTTTCTTGATGCTCCGCTTCCATAAACGAAGGAACCTCATCCCTATATATCGTCTTCAATAAATCTGGGTATAAGAATACGGCAATCGCTTCACATTCCTTCGATCCACTGCTTGGAAGGTAGCGCTGAACAAAGTTGTTGCAATTCTTGACAATCGCATCTTTTTCGCTCAATTTGTGCACTCCACGCGAATCGTAGCTCAACATATTTCCATTAACCACGTAGAAAAAACAGGCGAAATCTTGAAGAGTCCCCTGCATATCAAAAGGCGTTTTGAAGCGAGCTTTCTGAAACAGTGGCATTCCCTTGTACTCAATAATTTTACTATCTAAAATCATGGTTCAATTTTAAGCAATATAGTCCATTTCGACTTTCTGAAAACGTCCAAATCATTGAATAAGGGAGACTAATAATCACGAAGTTTTTCCATGTCTAAGGTTGATTCTGAATAAGCGCTGTTTTTCAAAAAGAACCTCATTGTCAGCATGTACGTGCGATTTATCTTGACCTTGTCAAAGCAAGGACTGCTGTCAAATATCGAGGGAGGTAAGTTTCTGGAATGATAGTTCGCCGTTCGTTTTTCCTTTCTCGTCAGTTTCAATTTTGGCACATAGAAATGAACGAATGTTTTGGTAGAACCAATCGGATTATCAAAATCAACGCTCACGGAGTCATAACCATTCTTGAACACAACTACTTTATAATGGTTCGTGTCAGTCAAATTAATCTTCATATTCTCGACTGAATCTATGTGCATTTTCAAGGTGTCTACTTCGTTGATTATCCGTAAATCATACTCTCTGAGTGGCTCTCTGCTGACAACATCAAACACCTCAATGGATAGTTCATTTGATATTTCTTCCATTGATTGCCCCACCGAAATAGACGCAATACAGAGAAACGTAACGAATGCAAAAACCTGCTTAACTCCTTTCATGAATTTAAGTTAAACAAAAATCTGGTTCTCACTTTTCTATTTTTTAGAATTGATTATGGAGCATAGGCATCGACAATATTGTATCGATCAGATACATGCGTGTTCAATTCAGAAATTGCACTGGTAAATTGTTGGGCAGATGTGTATGAGTAATCGCTTGTTTCTGCATCTACAGAATTCTGAATCAACGCTACATAGTTGGAATATCTCGCTGACATGCTTGCGGAATTGAAATAATTATCGATGAAATCCCGTAAGTGTGTTTTGTACTGACTTTCATATACGGGATCGTCGATCACGTAACTCAGTAATGGCCATTCATCCGTTGCATCACTTAAGTCGATTGATAGCGCCCCGCCTTGTTTTCCCTCGTCAAAAGCTTCATTATTATCCCAGGGAATCCAATTGAGTTGACCTGTAGAGGGATCGTTGTACAAGTAATAATTGTGCGTCATTCGACCGTAAGTATCCCAATTTTGAATGGTGAAATTCACGGCCATGTATTTCAAATAATCGTCCATGTTCAAATACGAGTCCATCTCTGTTCTCCACTGAGCTGGATTGCTCGTTCTTGTCGAGCTATGAATTGTGTTGTACAGTCCCTGAACATCCGAAAAGTTTGTTCCATCTGTTTTATTCTCAAAATAACTATCCGCGTAACTTCCGTTTGCGAAAGATGCTCCATCACCGTCTGGCTTGTAACAGTTTCCATTATCTGAACCGAATTCATTTTTGATGGCACTGTCAAATACAACTTCTAACACGGTATACAAACCGAAGTACGTTGGCCCATCACCGAAATCTATGTACAATTCACAATAAACCGACCGAGCGCACGGCACTCCAAAATCTCTAAATAAATCAGATGCTACCTTCTCACGCATGAGTGATGGATCATTGAAATTACTGGATAAAGAGAGTTCTTCGAAGCCATAGAAATTTTGTCCAGTAATTTCTGGATAGTCATTGGCAAACTCATCAAATTTTAATCGAAATGGGAGCTTTCCTTTTGAAGCACTGCTTAGGCTTGAATTTCCTTTGTAGCGGATTCCGACGTTGTACCAATTGACCCCATTGAATTTCAAATTACATGGAACATAAACTGGTGTTATATCTGAGAAATCCCCGCCAGGTCCATTTGTAACCGTGTATTCAGTCAAATGCTCCTGCATAATTGTCCACCACGCGTTGTCAATTGTAATATCAAACCGACGGACTTGGTTGTCATCAAAAAAGGAATAATCTGGCGTTGATGCACTATGCGTTGCAACCGTCCAATCGGCTAACAATTCACTCTGGTCTACTATCGTCACCTTCTTACATGAAACAAGTGAGACTGCTGCTATCGCGATAACTAAAATCTTCGTTTTCATCATGATTCAGATTTTAAAGGTTAAACGTTAGGTTAAATCCGATAATGTTGGTGTTCTGAGGCAGTAACATTCCCAGCCCTCTTTCGAATCGATAAAACCCTTTCAATTCGATGAGTTTACTGAATTTGTATTTCGTACTTACCGAAATTCGGTATTTGTTGAAGGATGAAACAATGTATCTCCCCGATTCTCGGAATAGTTCAAATGATACCTGAGGGTCTAGTTTCCAATTTTTGATGTTGTATTTCACTCCTGCTCGAATACGAAGCGCTCTGATGGAAAAATCACCCTCGGATCGAGAGTAACCAAGCTCATTTTTGGTCTGTAAACGCATTCTATAATTGAATTTAAAGCGATCTAGAGAGTGACGATAACCAATATCAGCATTCCAACGCAAGTGAAAGTCGTAGTCTCCATCATCTTTATCCGGATCGCTAATGAAACGAAAACCACCTGTGAAAAACATTCCATTCTCCCACTTTCGATTCATATTAATATTGGTAAAAAACTGATCGATTTTTGTGCTGTTATCGTATAAACGAAAGCTCTGTTCAAAATCAAAATCGAATTCTTTTGAATAATCATAGTTCAACGAGACGGTAGACCAAGACTCAAGATCTCTCGTAACTATTTCATTTTGACTATTCACTACACTAGAAAGTAGCGTAAACAATAAAGCGACCAAGTGAATTCTCTGCATAGGGGAAATTAAAGCGTTGATTTCTTTTGTTGCTTCAGAAGAAAGAAACTTGCGGTATAGAATAAAAAGGAAGAAACCTGTTATAAATTTCTTGGTGGGATGAACGCCTGAAGACAAAACTATCGCTGTCTGAAACACACAACGAGTATGCGCCACAATTCTAAGAGAACTTATGGATACGTTTAGAAATTCTTTTCGGCTAAGATCAGCGCCATCTTTTCTTGAATCCCTTGAGCAGCTTCAGCAGCTTTCTCAGCGAAATCAGTATCCTGAGAAGCGTAAATGATCCCTCTTGAAGAGTTAACAAGTAAACCGCAATCATCATTCCATCCGTAGTTCGCTACATCCGATAAAGAACCACCTTGCGCTCCGACCCCAGGAACTAAAAAGAAATGATCTGGAACCAATTTTCGCACCTCACCAATTCCTTCCGCACGTGTTGCTCCAACAACATACATGAGGTTTTCGTCGGTTCCCCATTCTTGCGATTTTTTAAGCACCTTTTTGTACAGTTCTACATTGTTGATGTCACCGATGAATTGGAAATCCAATGCTCCCTTATTCGACGTTAAGGCCAACAAAATGACCCATTTCCCAGGGTATTCGAAGAATGGAGTTACGCTATCTGATCCCATATACGGAGCGATCGTAACTGAATCGGCATTTAAATATTCGAAGAATGTTTTTGCGTAATAATTGGAGGTATTTCCGATATCTCCTCGTTTCGCGTCTGCAATGGTGAAGATATTATCTGGAATGTAATTCAATGTTTTCTGAAGTGAATCCCATCCTTTTGGACCATGACATTCGTAGAATGCAATATTCGGTTTGTAGGCTACACAATAATCTTTGGTAGCATCAATGATTGCCTTATTGAATTCGAACAATGGATCTTCCGTTTCCAACAAATGTGGAGGAATTTTATCCAAATCGGTATCAAGGCCTACACAAAGGAAGGACCGCTTCAGACGAATCTGTTCAATCAATTCTGCTCTTGTCATACTTGCTCGTTTTTCAACTTTTCGGCGTTTTCCGCCATTTTCAATGCGTCAATCATTTCCTGAATATCTCCATTCATGAAGGCATCGAGCTTGTAGAGTGTTTTGCTGATTCTGTGGTCTGTAATTCTTCCTTGTGGATAGTTATACGTTCGAATTTTCGCTGATCTATCTCCTGTTGAAACCAATGACTTTCTGTGCTCGGCACGCTCGTTTTGCAACTTCTCCAATTCAATTTGATAGAGTCTTGAACGTAGCATTGAGATGGCCTTTTCCAAGTTCTTGTGCTGAGAACGACCGTCTTGACATTCGGCTACCACTCCTGTTGGAATGTGTGTTAATCGAATAGCAGACTCCGTCTTGTTTACGTGCTGACCTCCAGCTCCCGATGCACGATACGTATCACGACGAACATCCGACATATTTAATTCAAAATCGACTTCTTCCGCTTCAGGCAACACAGCTACGGTAATCGCAGATGTATGTACACGACCTTGTGATTCTGTTTCAGGAACACGCTGAACGCGGTGCACACCAGACTCGAACTTCAATACTCCGTATGCTGCAGGAGCATCAATATTCATGGTAATTTCCTTATACCCCGCTGTTCCACCTTCATTCGTGTTGGTTACCTCGTATTTCCAACCCATTTCTTTGAAGAACATCGTATACATTCTGAAGCAATCTGCTACGAAAATACACGCTTCGTCTCCTCCAGTACCTGCACGTAATTCCATGATGGCACTTTTCTCATCTTCTGGATCTTTCGGGATCAACATGAACTTAATATCCTCTTCCATTTCCGGTCGAGCAGCTTCTAATTCATCGATTTCCATTTTAGCCATTTCGCGCATCTCTGGATCCGTTTCTTCGGCCAACAACTCTTTGGAACTTCCTAAATTGTCCAGAAGATCTTTATAGCTTTTGTACACCTTGTCAATCTCCTCCAAATCTTTGTATTCCTTGTTCAGTTTGACGTAACGCTTCATATCTCCGATAATATCGGGATCGACAATCAGCGTTCCGACTTCAATGAATCGGAAATGAATCGCTTCTAATTTTTGGAGTAAATCACTCATGCTTACTTGTATAAAAATTCACCGTGCGGTGATTTGATCGTTAGTTTTTTCTCGTCAGACGCTTCCACGCGACCGATGATTTGTCCATTCACATTGAACTCTTCTGAAATCGCGATTACTTGCTCTGCAATTTCTTCTGGAACGTATAATTCCATTCTGTGTCCCATGTTGAACACTTTGTACATTTCTTCCCAGCTTGTTCCAGATTCTTCCTGAATCATTTCGAACAATGGTGGAGTTGGAAACATGTTGTCTTTGATTACGTGTACATCGTTCACAAAGTGCAATACTTTTGTTTGCGCTCCTCCAGAACAGTGCACCATTCCATGAATATCGGCTCTGTGTTCATCCAAAATCTTCTTGATGATTGGAGCATAAGTTCTCGTTGGAGACAACACCATTTTCCCAGCGTCTAATGACGTAATCGTTTCGTCTGTTAAGTTCTTAGAACCAGAATACACCAAATCAGAAGGAACTGCTGGATCGAAACTTTCAGGGTACTTTTCTGCTAATGTTTTGTTGAACACATCGTGGCGAGCAGATGTCAATCCATTGCTTCCCATTCCTCCGTTGTACTCATCTTCGTAAGTCGCTTGTCCAAAAGAAGATAATCCTACAATTACATCTCCTGCCTGAATAGTTCGGTTGGAGATTACTTCTGAGCGTTTCATGCGACACACTACCGTTGAATCAACAATAATCGTTCGAACGAGATCGCCCACATCAGCAGTTTCGCCACCTGTTGAGTAAATCCCAATTCCTTGATTACGCAAATCTTCAAGAAGCTCCTCTGTTCCGTTAATGATCGCCGAAAGCACATCACCTGTAATCAGATTTTTATTTCTACCAATTGTTGAAGAAAGTAAGATTTTATCCGTTGCTCCCACACATAGCAAATCATCGATATTCATGATCAACGCATCTTGGGCAATTCCTTTCCAGACCGACACGTCTCCCGTCTCTTTCCAATACATGTATGCTAGAGCAGATTTCGTACCTGCTCCGTCAGCGTGCATTACAATGCAGTATTCATCATCATTACCCAAATAATCAGGAACGATTTTGCAAAACGCCTGCGGAAAAAGTCCCTTATCTACGTTCTTGATTGCGTTGTGAACGTCTTCTTTTCCTGCGGAAACTCCGCGTAAGTTATATCGAGTGTCTGCCATAACAAAAAGTAAGGTGCAAAGGTAGGGATTTTGTATGATTTTGATGTTGGATAATCAGATAGATAATTTGGGCTTCGGCTTCGCTCAGTCCGCAAGGCTTAGTCCAGGATTTCAAACTTAGAGGGCTGAGAGGAGCCGAAGCCCGACTCAAGTTCGAATGACCTTGTTCTACGCTGAATCAATTTTTCAAAAATGGCACAATCCATTTGCTTCCCTCAAGTTTTTCCAAATTCTTATTTGGAATGAGTAACTCAACAGAAGAGTTTCCATAATAATCGTTTTGATTGCTTTGATTCAAATACAGAACAATTCCGTCTTCAGATAAAGAAAAGCTACCATTAATCATCGCTAACATATTCTCTAGGGATGAGCATTCCAGTTTGAGATCGTCTCGTTGTTTCAATGCTTCTATAAATTCTTGCATTAGCATGTCCTCATCAGGAAAAATACCATCCAACGTGAGGTACCGAGCCTTGCCCTCCTCTTCAATAAGATTGATGTGAGTGTTGTTTGGAACCAACGTAAGTGCCCGAATTCTTGGCTGATCCCATCCGTAATTTTGATTTTGGTAAAAGATATCCAAGGTTACGAATTTCGGCCCTATCGATTGCAGTTGATACACGAAAGGGGTCGCTCCGTAACCGTATCGATTCGACTCATAACATTGACAGCTTTTCTTCGCTTTTTCAGCTAATTGATTCGGCTTATTCTGATCTCCTTCTATAGTCACAGTCCAAGTGTAATAACCTTGATTACACGTACTCTTCTGCGCACTCCAAATTCTATTTACGGTATCCAACACTTCATTTTTCAGCACTTTATTCTCCCAGAGAGCGGCACGTTTGAGTTGAATCTGTTGCATCGTCAACCCTCGTAAAAAGTGAAGACTTGGTGTATAGTCGAGCACGGGGAACACACGGAAATAATTGTACATCCCGAAGGTTGTATCATCATCGAAGAGCAGGTGCTCCTTTAGTTTTCTGATACTCAATTTAGAAGTGGTTAACTTTCCATTTTGATCGACTACGTATTCGGTATTTCCTTTTTGGGCCAGCCATCGAATTTCAGTCTGATCGTTTGATGGGCACATTCCGTTCATTTGGCAATTCGCATAAACGAGGATTAGCGAATCGTATTGAGCAGGAAGAATCACTTTTCCGCTAGATCGAATGATTCCCTTTTTGTTAAATTCATTTCCGACATAGTAGTAATCATCGAATAATTGGATCAGACAGAGATAATCAGGACGAATCTTCCATTTTAGCGTTTTCGTATCAATTATTCCTTTCTTCTGATTCTGACTGACGACTTGATCTCCCGAGTTGATCTGAAACGTAGCGTCAAACTGATTGGGAAGAACTTGTCTTCCAGCACTATCCAGCAACACATTTACATAACGATTCCCAACCATTTTTGAGGCCCAGATTTTTGAAGAACGCGAATTTATCTCAAGATTATTGTAGATGGTATCAATGATCATTTCTCCACTTCCATCGATCAGTCCTTGTTTGCCATTTCCTGTCGTGATTTGGTATCGTTCTTTACCCTGATTTTGAAGAGATTGAATATTCTTAAGTGGCAACCTCCGACTCGTTTTAAGGTGATAGAAAACCAATTTTCGGGAGTCAGCTTCCATGCTCACCAATAAATTTTCATACCGTTGAAAGCTCTGCAAGTTAGAATAGACCGTGCCTTTTTCAGTAAGAGCGATGTATCGATTTTGAAACGAATAAATATTCATTTTTTGATCTGACAAAATGAACTTCCAATCATTCGCTCCGATGTTGTTTTGAGAAAAATTGTATCCAGTCAAGTTCTGCCCTTGCCCCAGGAGATACCGTGTATCGGACGCTTTGTAGCATAAATCATACGTACATGCTGCGAGCTCGGTTCCATCTGGATTGAGCACGCCATATTTCCCATTGCGTTTCGTAATGATACCATGGGTCATTGTACGCGAATAACTGTAGCTTTGGCTGTATACAGGAATAAGCGAATCGTATGCTTCCGAAGAAAACTCAACTCCCTGATGGTTTAGGAAGTAGTGCTTACCTTGATCGATACCAATGTATCGGGTTGTCACATTACGGTAATTGCCCTGGGCCCAGACGAAATTTATCAGGTAAAGCTTATCATAATTCATTGGTATGAGTTCTGAACCGTGTGAATTTAATACACCAAAACGCCCACCTTTTTCGACCATCCACGCAATTTCTTTCGGGGCGATCGATTTAAGTTGATACATCTTATCGTAGATCGGTTCAACGAGAACTCTTCCCGTATTTTTCATCAATCCTGCGCGGTCGTTGTCATCGTAAATGACCCAGAGTAGACTTTTTTTGAGTGATAATATCCCATCTAATCTCTTATACTTTGGCGCAATGATGGTATCACCCGTAAGTGAAACAACACCAAATTTTTTATCGACGCTAAAACAGATTGTTTCTCCTTCAATAAGCGCTTCATCCACCGAAATGCTCAAGGTTGATTCACCTTTTCTATTGATCACTCTGGCGTTGCCACTTCCATTACCGTTTTGGTAGACCTCATCTGCAACCATTGTATATTGTCGACCACTGAATGGTTGAATTCTACCCGAAATACTGTCGATTAGTACCTGGCCTGAGGAATCAATGTACTTCGCATGTCTTGAGACACGGTTGTAAGCGATGAGCGAGAAATCGGTGTCCAGTACCAATTCGGTGTTATCTTCAAATGTTCCAATTTTCTCGCCAGACAAGGTATAAACGATCAACTTGTTTCGATGCCTCGTGTAAAAAAAACCGTGACTTTGTTTACTTAAGTCCACACGTGGTCCATTATACGCATTGATTATATGCCAACCTCCCGCAGAAAACTTGATATTATCATGAATACACGGTAGCAAGGGTTTGCCGTTTGGAGTTAACATTCCTTGTCCTATTTCATCTCTCACACGGAAATAACCAGTGTTATATTCTTCGATTAAGATGTACGTAGGTTCAACTACCCAATTACCCTCTTTGTCCTTGATGCCGTAGGTACAGTTGATATTGTCTTTAATGACACGTAAATCTTGTGCAAAAGAACATGCACTCATTAGCAATACCATTAAAACAAGAAGTGATCGTTTCATTCTGTAGATTTTGATCTGCGAATTAAGGTACAGACCAGTACAAATTACGTTCAAAAAAACGGGAATCTATTCCGTGATGATTCCTTTAACAAACATCTAACTACGAAGCCTTCAAAATGGGAATTATCCACTTTGATTCGGCATACAGCTGCAAGCGATCCAGCGGAATCAAAAATTCGATTACGCTGTTGCTCCAATAATCATAGCCATTCGAGTAATACAGATGTATTCCTTTATCAGAAAGGCTGAAGCGTCCACCGATCATTTGTATCATCATTTCCAAAGATGAGCATTCGAGTTGGAGATCATCTCGTTTTTGAAGTGCTAAAATGAACTCATCGAGCAACACTGAATCGGATGGGAAAATATCACGTAATAGCATCATCTCCGCCCTACCCTCTTTGTATATAAAGTTTAGGTGCACCGCTGGTGGTGGAGGCGGAGGAAGCTGACTCATTGCTTGAAAACGCACATCCATTGCTTCATGATACCCCGTTGTAATACTTACAAAGTTCTCACCTATCGTATCAAGTCGATAGTATCTTCGACCTTGTCCCCATAGATGAACCCGCCGAACATGTCCATGCTTTGAGCACTCGCAATCTTGAAGGAATTCTTGTATTAGGTTTTCCTCGCTTTTCACATTGGAAAAGGCGCCAATATTTCTACTATTCACTTCGCACGGATTCAAACCTTGTTTCCATATAAGGTCCAACGAGTCAAAAACGACATTTTTCAATTCACTATTCAACCAAAAACTCCTCCGTGCTGCTCGAACACGATCTTGGGTGGAATCACTTGTCTCTATTAGCAGATTTGAATAATCAAAGGAAGGAAAACTATGGATCATACTACGTGAATGATCTCTTGAACGTTCAAAAATGGAATAAATGGGCTGAGACATCCCGTTATTCCGATTATTTGACCTCAACTCCTCCATTGATGGAGCTTCTGGCAGTCTATTTCTGAATGGATCGAACAAAATCGTATCTCGGAAAAGCAATGATTCCTTAAACAATCGAATTTCCTGAACGGAAGTCGTGATGTCGCCGTTTTGACTCACGAGTATTTCATTCTGCTGCTTCTTCGCCAACCAGCGAATTTGCGGAATCTTCTTGGGAGTCACACCATCTCTTTCACGCTCTTCATTCGTAAAAATATGAATGGATTCGTATTCCAGAGGGAGCAAAACAGTTCCATTGGCGCGTAAAATACCTTTCTTACTTTCAGAAAAAGCTGCGATGTAAAAACCTCTTGCCGATTCAAACAAACACGGATAAATCGGAGCGATTCCCCACCTTAATTTATCCGTATCAAACACTCCGATCTTTCCATTTTCGGTCATTACTACCCCTCCAGAATTTACTAAGAAGGTAGTTGAAACTGGATCTGAAAGAATTATCTTCCCTCTTTCATCGATTAATATCCATTGCTCTTCCTTGTTCTCTTTTTGATCAAGTAAGGCCCAAAG
>JBGCDF010000194.1:0-11637 GCA_045105095.1 Crocinitomicaceae bacterium
TTCATCGAAACACTCGCTGTCAGTATTTGTAAATGCAGCGTACATTGATGCTCGTTACATCACTTCAAAAGAGCCAAATTTTGTTGGGAAGAAAGTGGAATACGTCAGTCCGTTTATTTTGAAATCTGGAATTAAGTACAAATACAAAGGATGGAATTTCCAGATACAAGGATCATATAATTCCAAGCAGTTTTCAGATGCCTCAAATTCTGTACTGCCATCAGGCGATGCGGTGATAGGGGAAATCCCTGCGTATTTAGTGTTCGATTTTTCGGCGCGCTATGCGTTCACGAAGTATGTTCAGCTTGAAGCGGGGGTGAACAATTTCACCAATCAACGTTATTACACACGGCGCGCTTCTGGATATCCGGGGCCTGGAATTCTTCCTTCGGATGGAATCAATGCCTACTTGACGCTTCAATTTAAAATAATGAAGTAACTCAAAAGATAAGTTGCAATACTCCCGGCATCACTTCCACAGTAATGGAAGAACGTCCAGCTATTTCACCGTCCGTTTCAACCCATAAATTTTCGTTGGTGGTCGTTACGTGAATCTTTTTGAATTCATCGTAAATAACTTCCGGATGTTGAATTTTCCTTCCGTTTTTTAAATTCCCCAAATTTCTGGCATACTCGAAGAGGCTGACATCGCCAATTACGGTCAACCCCAACTTTCCACTGTCGAGTTTCGCTTCTGGATAAATTTGAAGTCCGCTACCGAAGGTAGACCCGTTACTGAAAACGATCATCAACGATTTCCCTTCAAATTCAAAGTCCTTGTTGTGCACCCTGAGTATGGGCTTACGATACCCAATGAAGGTGCGTGCGATTGCCAGACTGTAGGACAACTTTCCATTAATACCACTTCGACGTTGACGGTTCAGGGTTTCTACCACTCTTGCGCCAAATCCAATATCTGCAACATTGATGAAGTACCTCGCATTTTGCCCGAAATCAATTTTTCCAACATCGATGAATGTAACCTTGTTTTCAACAATGGAGTTCACAAATGTAACCGGATCGAAAGCAGGGAAATTTCGAATGAAGTCGTTACCTGTGCCGTTAGGAATCACACCAAAGACCACTTTCGCGTTGTAGTTGGTCATCAAGCCATTAACGACTTCATTACAGGTTCCATCTCCGCCAACTGCAATTACCACGTCGGATGTTGCACTGGATTTCTGCGCGATTTCACACGCATCACCAGGTCCCTTAGTTTTCTTCAATTTAACCGTCAACATCGGTTCGTTTTCCATTAATTCGATCGCTTCCAACGATTTATCGAGTAGCTTGCGATGCCCGTGAACAATTAATGTGACCGTCTTTTTCATGATTTGGATTACCAAGATGTTAAAAAAATATTGAATTGTCGTATCGCTACATCCCTTATCTTTGGTAAAAACGCTCTTATTAAAACACTTCTTACTCCAATTATTTTGTTGGTGTCGTTCATCGGATGGACGTAGGATTTTCAAGGAACATATAAGGTTTCACAGGATTCACCAGTATGGATAAAGTACATGTAAGGAGACACTGTCAAAACACACCGAAAAAATATCTTCAGAAAATTACACGTCAAAGATACAGATGAGCTTATTCAGTTTGCCTTGAACGAAGGAATTTTGTGATTTTTCTACAAATAATACTTCCACTTGCATTTTCGCTACGACTGTAAGCGCTGGACATCACAAAATTACACCTGCAAACCATTAAAAGTCAAGGGATTGAAATAAAAAAAATCTCACTCACAACTTTATTGATTCCTAACTTGTACAAATTAGAATCAAAGCACTACTTTCGTGCAACTTGTAAAAAATAACTACCATTTATGAAACGAAATTTACTAAACCTAACCCTGCTAGCTGTTGCTTCAATTGTTGTATCATTCGCGCAAGCCCAGCGATACCAAACCGAAGTCTTTACTTCAACAGATATTACTTCCAATGTTAGCTACGGAGAGAACTTTTCCATTCTCACTGGTGCACCAATCCTACAAAACTTGGTCATGGATGTCTACGAACCAGCTGGTGATTCTATTACAGACCGTCCACTCATTTTATTAATGCACGGTGGAAATTACTTGCCACGTTACATCAACCAACTTCCAACAGGTGATAAATCCGACAGTGCAGTTGTTGAGCTCGCAAATCGTTTCTCTCGAATGGGATATGTAGTAGCTGTTCCTAGTTATCGCCAAGGATGGAATCCACAGGGAACGCAAGATGAACGCAGCACTACATATATTAACGCGATCTACAGAGGAATTCAAGATGTGAAAACATGTATTCGTTATTTTAGATCAGATGCTGATCAATCAGGAAACACATATGGAATCAACGTTGATCGAATCGCTGTTGGTGGTTATGGCAGCGGAGCTGACATTGCCCTTGGTGCAAACTCCCTTAATGAACTGGCTGAAATTCAACTAACCAAATTTTTCAATTTCACGACGAATGCATTTATGATTGATACTGCCTTAGTTGGAGATTGGGACGGCCTTGGCGGGAATACTGCTCTAAACTTTGAGAATCACATTGGTTATTCAAGTGACTTTGATGTTGCATTCAATATGGGAGGATCAATTGGAGATAGCACTTGGATTGATGCAGGAGACAATCCAATAATTTCGGTTCACGGGGTACAAGATGCATATGCACCTTACGGTTTAGGAATTATTTTCGTTCCAGGAACAACATTATTTATTACGGAAGTCAGTGGTTCTTCAGATGTTATCAGAATTCAAAACATTTTTGGAAACAATGATATCTTTTTTACTCCTCCAATTGTAGATGCTTACACAACTCAAGCTGATGCAATGAATACTACATTGGATGGTACCTACGGTAACGGAGGTAACGAAGGTCTATTTCCAATCGTAGGATTAGCAGACGGAAATAGTCCATGGCAGTTTTGGGATGATGCAAGTGTTAATACTGGAGCCATAGGGCTTGGACAAGATCCTGCTGTCATTTTAGCCAATGGATATAGTGCAAATCCTGTTTATCAAGCTCTTGGGCCGGTCGCAGGAAAAGCTCGCGCAATGGCTTTCATCGATACAATTCAGAATTACGTGGCACCAAGATTGTTCCGTGTTTTGGTAGAACCGTACGTAGGTTTAGATCACTTAGAAAATGATCTTACAGCATTGACGGTTTACCCTAACCCCGGAAAGAACGCTATCAACATTCGTCCTAATTCAGTAGCTACAATCAATAAAATTGAAGTAATTGATTGGTCTGGTAGGCAATCGATCTTGTTAGATGGTTTAAATGTCAATGAACATTCGTTGGAAGTTACTGACTTGAATTCAGGTATTTATTTGATAAGAGTGACAACCGAAACAGAAGTTATGACTTCGAAATGGGTAAAGGAATAAATACTACATTCATTTTTTTAGAAGGTACTACTAGCTTCAACTAGCTATATACAAAGAGGTAAGGAAGATGATCTTTGCCTCTTTTTGTATTCGCACGGTTTAGAATTAATTTAAAGTCCATAAAAGCTATCTCAACGGTTCCCATAAAAAATGGAATTAGTGTATCTTATTCGGTGGTTGACCTCACGGGAAGAAAAGTAGTTGAGAGTAGTGATATGAGTGCGAAGCACTTCGCAATTGATTTATTAAATGAGACATCAGGGATGTACGTTCTAGAAATAACAACTCATTCAGGGCGAAGCATTACGAGGTTGATTAAGGAGTAGGGACAAAATAAAAGCGGCGTCAATCCCGATAGCTATCGGGAAGACGCCGCTTCCATTTACGATATGCAATTAATCGTGCTCTTCCACCAAGTCAACCTCTCCTGATGGAGCGAGAGCTTCTTTAATTTTTTGTTCTAGTTCCTCCATAAGCTCAGGGTTATCTTTGATAATTCCCTTCACTGAATCACGCCCTTGTCCTAGTCGTGTTTCGCCGTAGGAGAACCATGATCCACTTTTCTTGATGATGTTCAAATCAACACCGATATCAATGATTTCACCCACTTTCGAGATTCCTTTTCCATACATGATGTCAAACTCTGCTCGTCTGAATGGAGGTGCTACTTTATTCTTTACAATTTTCACTTTGGTTCTGTTTCCGATTACCTCGTCACCGTCTTTAATTTGACTAGATCGACGGATATCAACACGAACAGAAGCGTAGAATTTCAATGCGTTACCACCAGTTGTTGTCTCTGGATTTCCGAACATTACACCGATCTTCTCACGCAATTGGTTGATGAAGATGCAACAACAGTTTGCTTTGTTGATGGAACCCGTCAATTTACGAAGTGCCTTAGACATTAATCGTGCTTGAAGACCCATTTGCGAATCCCCCATTTCTCCTTCAATCTCCGCTTTTGGTGTAAGAGCGGCAACGGAATCAACAACGAGTAAGTCGATAGCTCCCGAACGGATCAAGTTATCGGCAATTTCAAGTGCCTGTTCACCATTGTCGGGTTGAGAGATCAATAAGTTGTCAATGTCTACACCAAGACTTTTGGCGTAAAACTGATCGAATGCGTGCTCAGCATCAACGATAGCTGCAATTCCGCCTTGTTTTTGAACTTCAGCAATTGCGTGAATTGCGAGCGTCGTCTTTCCCGAAGATTCAGGTCCATAGATTTCAACTACTCGGCCTTTCGGAAAACCACCTACACCCAATGCTATGTCCAGAGTAAGAGATCCTGTTGGAATTACATCCACTTCATGTGCTGGAGCATCTCCCAATCGCATAACGGATCCTTTCCCGTATGTTTTGTCCAACTTTTGCATTGTTAGCTGGAGCGCTTTTAGTTTTTCTGAGTTAACTTCTTTAGTTGCCATATCGTATTATTTAATGTTTATGTGCGGTGAAGCACAAAGGTTGAATGATTTTGATGATACAAATCTAGATTGGTTGATCGTAAACTATTTACGATGTTTTATTTTGTTCGAAAATTTCTAATATTTCTTCTGCGTGAGCCTTGTTTTTTGGCTTTTCTATAATACCTATTATGGTATGTGAGCTATCGAGGATAAATGTTGTACGATGGATGCCGTCGTACACCTTTCCCATAAATTTCTTCTCGCCCCATACACCATATAGTTGAATAAGTTCTTTATCCACATCAGCAACTAGTGGAAATGGAAGGTCGAATTTGTTGATGAATTTTTGATGAGATTTTTCATCATCACCACTTACGCCTATTACAACAATATCTTCAGCCAGTAATGCAGAGTAATTGTCACGTAAGTTGCAGGCCTGTGTCGTACAACCAGGAGTGTTATCCTTCGGATAAAAGTAGATGACAACTGGTTTTCCTTTGAAATCGGATAGCGAAATATCCGCACCATTTTGGTCTTTACCCGTAAACTCAGGAGCCGCTTGGGAAATTTTTAAGTGTTTCATGTAAACTTTTTGACGATTAATTAATCAAATATACTGTTTATATTTTAATCAATGTAAAGTTCACGGAAGGAAATGATAAAATTTGAACAGAATAAAGCGTTTTAGTTAAATCTATATTATTTGTTGTCAATGGTACAATTTCATTTAACTTTAGATGATTCAAAAATTATTCTTATGAAAAAATTACTACTATTAACTGTCGCCGCGTTCGGTGGATTTGTTGCTTGGGGGCAGTGTTTGCCGACCTACAACAGCCAGTGTACATCAGGTGACTACATTGCCAATGTTTCGTTTAACACCATTAGCAACCTGGGAACAGGATGTACTAGCCCAAGTGCTAACAACTATCAAGATTATACGACAATCTCGACTAATGTTGTTCAGAACACGGCGTACACAATTACAGTTACTCCAGGACCGCAATGGGGACAACACTTTGTAGCATACATCGATTTCAACAACGATGGAGATTTTGATGATGCTGGTGAGTACTTCGATATTGGATATGCAGGAGGGGGTGTAACAATCTCAAACTCTATCTTGATTCCTAATGGAATTCCAGGAGGACCAACAACAATGCGTGTACTATGTAAATACTCCACAGGTGCACCGGGACCGCTAGATGCATGTGCGAACTTTAGCTTTGGTGAGACAGAAGATTATACATTAAACATTGCGGCGCCTTTGGCTGATGATGCTGGTATCGCTTCTTTCGTAACACCTACGCTTCCTACGTGTAGCTTTACAGATTCTGTTCGTGTAGAACTATTTAACTACGGAACAGATCCATTAACAAGTGCCGATATTAGTTTTTCAATTAACGCAGGAGTACCTACTGTAGTTAACTGGACAGGTAACCTTGCTCCATTTGCTTCAGAAGTAGTTACAATTGGACTTTTCCCACTCGTAACTGGAGATAACTTAATAGCGGTATCATCAAACCCTAACGGAGCTGTAGAAGATCCAGCGGGTGCATGGAATGATTTCGCGGATATCGCTAGCTTGGAAGCTGGTTTAGCTGGAACGTACACAATTGGAGGTGCCACTCCAGACTATGTTGATTTCACTTCAGCAGTTACAGACATCGCAACATTTGGATTATGTGGAAGCGTAATTTTCGATGTTCGTGATGGAGTTTACAACGAACAGATCGACCTTACTGGTGTAGTATCGGATTCAGTGAATAACCTTACGTTCCGTTCTGAAAATGCAGATGCTTCTTTGGTAACAATGAGCTTTGCTGGAGCCAGCACTACTGAAAACTATGTTGTGAAAATGTCAGATAATGATTATGTAACATTCCTTGATTTGACATTAGAAAATACAGGTGTGACATTCGGACGTGTTCTTGACATTTCAGGAGGCTCTGATAACAACCTTTTTGAAAATTGTCACTTCCATACGACGAATTCAAATACGACTTCTACGAACATGGCTGTTTTGTACTCACAAAACTCTAGAGACAATTGGAACTCTTTCATTAATAACACAATCGAAGGAGGTAGTTATGGTGGATACTGGTACGGAAACGGAACAGGAGCTACAGATTTGGAGGAAGGAACAATCTTCGACGGAAACACATTCCTTGATAACTATTACTACGGTCTTCGAATTGAAAGACAAATTGGAGCAATGGTTAACTCAAACTCTTTCGAAGGTGAATCACCTTACACAGGATCACGTTTCGCGTTGTACTTGAATTACCTTGATAACGGTTTCGAATGTACGAACAATGTTATTATGGGATCACCAACAACAGGTTGGAGATACGGTATCTACGCTCTGAACAACGATGGGACATCTGCAAATCGTGGAAAAATGAACAACAACATGGTTCAAGTTGGAGAAAGCGGAAGTACTGCTACTTTCTATGCGATTTACATTTCTAACAGTGGATTTATTGATGTAGAGCACAATACTGGTTTTGTTTCTGAAGGTGGAGGTTCTTCTCGTGCGTTCTACGGAACAAGCGGTGGTGGAAACACAATGAGAAATAACATGTTTGTGAACTATACTGCTGGTTACGCAATTTACTTGAACAGTAACTATACAATTGTAGAGGCGGATCATAACTTGTATCACTCTCCAAGTGGAAACTTAGGATACTTCGCTAACACAAACCAGGCTACGCTTACTGATTGGCAAACTGCTTTCGGTGCGGATGTGAATAGTGTTGATATGGATCCATTGTTCCACTCAACGTACGATCTTCACGTGTGTAACGATTCAGCCGGTGGATTAGGAACTCCTATTGCTGGAATCACAATGGATGTAGACGGACAAAATAGAGATGCAGTAGCTCCAGACATGGGTGCTGACGAGTTCTCTTCTTTATCTGGAAATTTCCTTGGATCTGATATAGAGATTTGTACTGGTGAGACAGTAACGTTGTCTGCTGGTTCTCCTTCTGACATGATCATGTGGTCAACTGGTGACACTACGACTTCAATTGATATTTCTGCCCCAGGAACATACACAGTAGACATTAACAGTGTTTGTGGAGTAGGTGGTGATACAATAGTTGTTAGTGCTTCTGCTAATGTTTACACCGAATTCTTAGTAGCAGATACACTTGAGTTCTGTACTGGAGGTAGCGCATTGTTGTACTCTAACGGAACATACGATACGTACTCTTGGACAGGTGGTTCAACGAACGATTCATTGGCAGTTACTGCTGGAGGAGTTTACATATTAGATGTAACAGATGCTTGTGGATCTGGACAACAATCAGTAACGGTTACTGAAAACGATGTGCCAGCTGCTGATTTCTCATGGACGAATTCATATGTAACAGGAATCTTCACGAACACGTCAGTTTCTGCAGGTTCAGGAGCAACGTACTCTTGGGATTTCGGTGACGGTTCAGGAACATCTACGGATGAGAACCCAACATATGTATACAGCACCGCTGGAACGTACACAGTTACAATGACTGTTACAAATGCTTGTGGTACTGATACGTACACTTCTGATATTACAGTTACTACTGTAGGGATAGAAGAAATTGAAGGATTAGGAACTATCGCAGTTTACCCTAACCCATCAAGCGGACTCTTCAACCTTGATGTTAACTTCAACGAAGCAGCTAATCTTGACTTAGTTGTTGTAAACATGGTAGGTGAGAAAGTTGCTGTTAAGCAAATCAATGCTTCGAATGGAATCCATTCAGATGTTATTGATCTTTCAACTAGCGCTTCTGGAGTTTACTTCTTGAAAGTGATTTCTGATAACAACACAATCTCGACGAGAGTCTTGGTGAAGAAGTAATCAGAACCTAAATATTAAGGACCCTGACATTCATCCCGATAACTATCGGGAGTGTCAGGGTTTTTTTATACATGGATTTCGGGGCCGACCTAGATGTCGAACGTTAGAAAAAAATTACTTTTGTTAAAATTTTTGCAATGAATGTATTCAAGTTTGGTGGTGCGTCAGTTAAAGACGCAAGTGCGGTTAAGAACGTATTGAATATCCTTCAACTCTATAAAGGGAAGAAGTTGGGCATAGTGATTTCAGCAATGGGTAAAACAACCAATGCAATGGAGTCAGTAGTTGAGGCTCTATGGAAACGAGATGAAGCGAACTTTATCCAATTGGTTGCAGAACGACGTGCGTTCCATCTGAATATTATGAATGAGTTGTTTACTTCTTCAGAAAATGCAATCTATCAGGAGATCAACTCTCAATTTGATGAACTTCTTCAAAAATTCAACGACCCAATTCCAGACAATTATGATTTCGAATACGATCAAATTGTTTCCTTAGGTGAGGTGATCTCTACAAAAATAGTAACAGCATACGTTCGACAAGAAGGAATTCAAGCTGAATGGATGGACGCCAGAAAGCTGATTCGAACGGATCGACAATACCGTCAGGCGGAGGTGAATTGGGAGAAAACCACTTCGAACTTTCAGAAAAGATTTGTAACACGATTTGAAGAGAATGATGTGCTTATCACGCAAGGGTTCATCGGACACACTTCCGAAGGATTTACAGCAACGCTTGGGCGTGAAGGATCCGATTTTTCCGCTGGGATTATGGCGTACTGTTGCAACGCGGATGATGTCACGATTTGGAAAGACGTTCCAGGAATGCTCAATGCCGATCCAAAATGGTTCGATAACACCGTTAAATTAGAGCAGATTTCATTCAAAGAAGCCATTGAATTATCGTATTACGGGGCTTCTGTCATTCACCCAAAAACCATTAAGCCACTTCAGAATAAGAAGATTCCGTTGTACGTTAAGTCATTCATTGAGCCGGAATCTGAAGGAACGGTGATTCAGGAGTCAACCGCTTCCGATCATTTGGTACCTTCTTTCATTTTCAAAATGAATCAAGTGCTTTTCTCGTTCACACCAAAGGATTTTTCATTCCTTGTTGAGAAGAACCTTAGTCATATTTTTGATTTGTTGTCACAATCGAATGCGAAGATCAATATTATGCAGAACTCAGCATTGGATTTCTCCATATTGGTGGACGCAGAGAAAGTTTCCATCGATCGAATTTTGGAACTTTTCTCCGATGATTACAGCGTGAAATTCAACGAAGGTTTGGAACTTGTCACCATCAGACACTATGATCAGGCAACAATCGATCGTGTGACCGTGGACAAAGAAATCTTACTTCAACAAAAGACAAGAGAAACGGCGAGACTAGTCGTAAAACAGAGGTAGGTTTAAATACCACAAAAGGGTTAGTGCATACTATCAGTCATATCCGTATTTTTGTAGGCTGTGACGAAATCTCTTAATTCTATACCGAACGGAACAACAGTTCTGGTAATACGTATTCTGGCATCTGACTTAAAAGTCAAGCTGCTTGAGATGGGCTTTTCCGAAGGAAAGGAACTACGCGTATTGTATCGAGCTCCATTGGGTGATCCAATGGCAATAGATATCGGGGGTTATACTCTGTCACTCAGAAACGATGAGGCAGCGCAAGTGGAAGTAGAAACGATCGAAAACCTTTCAGCATGAAAGTCGCCTTACTTGGAAATCCAAACACTGGGAAGACATCTGTCTTCAATATATTGACTGGTCTTCGTCAACAAGTGGGGAATTTCCCTGGAGTTACTGTAGATCGAAAGGTTGGGAAATTTAAGCTAGAGGGTCAAGAATGCGAATTGGTTGACTTTCCAGGGACGTACAGCATCTACCCACGTTCGAAGGATGAGGCTGTTGTTTATGATGTTTTATCGGAACCAAACCACGAGGATTATCCTGACGTGGTAGCGGTCGTAATCGACAGGGCGAACCTTGAACGAAATCTCTTGTTTTTCACACAAGTGTACGACTTACAGTTGCCTACAGTCATGATTCTGAACATGTCAGATTTGGCACAACGAAAAGAGGTGCAATATGATCTTGAGGGATTGAAAGCACTTTTTCCAGAGGCAATTATTGTGGAGTCAAACGCTCGAATAAAGTCAGGAAAAGAACGAATAGAACAAGCAATTGTAGACGCTCCAAAGAGAGTGAAGGATCGCTTTATTGGCAATGCCTTTTTGTCGAAAATAGATGATTTAGAAAATCAAGAAAGGGAAACTGAACTTCGTTTTTCAAAGATTCGAAGTCAGCTTTCGCTAATTAAAAAAGTTACGAAGAAGGAAACTACATCATCTGAAAAAATCGATAGGATTCTCGTACATCCCATTTTTGGCTACCTCATTTTCGCTGCCATCCTGATGGTAATTTTTCAATTCATTTATGCCTTTTCATCCATCCCGATGGACTTGATTGATTCGACGTTTGCCAACTTAAGTGAATGGGTGGGTGGTGCTATGCCGGAAGGCGTTTTTAATGATCTGTTGACTGAGGGAATCATCCCTGGAATAGGAGGCGTCGTCATTTTTATCCCTCAAATTGCCTTGCTCTTTTTCTTCATAGCGCTATTAGAGGAAACAGGCTATTTGGCACGTGTGGTGTTCATTATGGATCGAATCATGCGACCTCTTGGTTTAAATGGAAAAAGTGTTGTCCCGCTGATGTCGAGTGTTGCCTGCGCAATTCCAGGTGTAATGGCCGCAAGAACCATCTCTGATTGGAAAGAGCGCATGATCACAATCATGGTCGCTCCACTGATGAGTTGTAGTGCTCGAATTCCCGTCTATACCTTGCTAATTGCCATTGTGATTCCAAATGAAACCGTGGGAGGTATCTTCGGACTTCAAGGTCTTGTACTCTTTGGGTTGTACGCGCTCGGGACAGTTGGGGCTTTGCTAGTAGCACTCATATTAAAGCTGATCATCAGGACAAAGGATAAAG
>JBGCDF010000195.1:0-2962 GCA_045105095.1 Crocinitomicaceae bacterium
GTGAGCCGTTTATGCCTAACACTTTCACTTCTAAAATCTCCAAATCTGTTTGGATTTCTATTACATCCGTTGCTGGATTTGGTGCAATCGAAATAGCGGATTCTGTTGTCAGTTCATTTTCACCAGATATATTATCTAAAAGCCATGATTTTCCGCTACCGAAAACTCCTCCTCCAATGATTAATTGGTTGGTCGAAGTCTTTTCAATGGCTTCCACATCATTCCCTGAAATTCCACCATTGAAGGTATTGATTCCCGAAGGCGAGTAATGAATGATGCCTCCACAGTCGATTTCGGTTCCGATGTCCATTAGAATTTTTTTCAGACCTCCGGCCATGTACAACCCACCGTCATCTTCAAAAAAGGTGTGTACAAATATGTAATCGTTGGCTGTTTGATTGATGAATCCAAAACCTGGATTTTCCCAGTTCGTGCCATTCCACTTCGCTACGCAATTCACAGATTCTGTTCCTGCCATGGTGAAATCTCCCCCAGCCCAAATCTCGTTGTTGTACATTCCAATCCCGTAAACGGTACTATTGAATCCGTTACCCAATGCCGACCATGAGGTTCCGTCCCATTTTGCCGCACCATTCACTTCAACTCCTCCTGCGTATCGAAAGTTCCCTACAATGTATAGTTCATTGTTGTGAACCATCATTTGATGTGGGTACATAATTGGTGGACCTCCTACAATGTTTCCCGAAAGGCCTCCTCCTAATGATTCCCATTTTGTTCCATTCCAACGTGCAATGCCGGTTACAGTGTCAGTTCCAGATCGATCAAACTCCCCACAAACAATTAAATCACCGTTGTATTCCACGACATCATAAAGAGTAGGAAGGTTGGAAAAACTGGTTGCCGTAGTTAGATAAAACCCGTTTCCAAATGGCGAAATGGTAGTACCATCGGATTGATAGACCCAATTGGAGTCTACCGAATTGACATAACATGAAATATACATGGAAGAACCTATTGCGGAGATAGCATGACCTTCATTGGGCAAAGAAACGGCAGTCGCGTCCCAACCAGTTCCGTTCCACTTTGCGAGGTAGTCGGTAGATGTGTTACAAATTTGATCGAAAAAACCCGTTGCATATATCTCTCCATTAAACACCTCGTAATTTACTATGGTTCCAGTTGTGTTAGTTGAAGGGCAGATTTCGATAAAACTCTGAGAAAGAGAACAATTCGCAACAAATATCAGTGCGCTGAGTAGGGTAATAGTTTTCATACTGAAATTTAGGAAGTTCATTCGGGAAAATGTCGTTAGTGTAACTGGTATTGTTTAAAATGGGGGGTTGCTTGATTGAACGGTTTTTTTGGGGGCGATTTTCTGATTTTTTGATTGTCCGATTAGCTTCGCTGCTTGTGGTGGTGTTGGATTGTTGTAACTTTTCGAAGAATTGTAAGTCTTATAAGAAATATGAGCTCATGAAGAAATTACTACTCGTTGTGATGATGTTTGCTCTTTTGGCAAACTATTCTTTCGGACAGGTTGCGAAAGGAGATCGGGTTCTGGCATGGCAGGTTGATATGGCTGAAGATGGTAACTATGATTTGGCCTTTGCTAATGCACAAAACGCATGCATGGAATCAGCTCATCTTTTTACCACATGGAGTTCTGTTGAGCCTACTCATGGAAATTATGATGCTTCATTTATTGCTAGCTTTTTTGATGTTATCAATGTCTACTACCCGATAAATGGTGTGGATGTAGAGTTACAGCTGGCTCCTGTCAATACAAGCGCATTAGAGCTTCCTTCTGATTTATTGGGACTCAGTTTCGATGATCCTATCGTGATCAACCAGTTTAAAACTTTACTCGACACTGTGTTTGCGCACATCCCGAATGTAACCTTATCGGCTCTCAACATTGGAAATGAATCAGACATTTTCTTTGGGGTTGACGCCGCAGAGTATTCAGCATACAAAACCTTTCTTGACTCAGTCGTTCCATACGCTCAACAGTTGTATTTCAACCTACACGGAAGCAATTTAAACGTAGGAACTACTATTACCTTTCATGGACTGACGGATGCGATTCAAGGGCCACTTTGTGCTAATTTGAATACTGGACTTGATATTGTTGCGACGACTTATTATCCACTAAATTCTGACTTCACGATGAAAAGTCCGACTGTTGTCTCGACCGACTTCGCTACTTTGGTTGCTGCGTATCCATCTACTGCTCAACCTATCTATTTTGTGGAGTGTGGTTACTCATCAAGTGCAAGCTGTAACAGTTCGGAAGTGTTACAAGCTCAGTTCTATCAGGAGGTTTTTGATGCATGGGACACTCATTACGACAATATTAAGTACTTAACCATCTTCAAAACGAACGATTGGTCGCAAGCCGAAGTAGATCAATTCGCTATTTATTATGGAATTTCAAGTTTGGAATTCAAAGAATATCTAAGAACACTCGGTGTTCGGAATTGGAACGGCGTAGGAACGAAAAAATTGGCTTACGATCAGATATTGTGCGAGGTAGCGGATCGCAATTGGTGCTCGGCGAGTTGTCCAAACATCGGCATCTCAGAAGAGGAAGTTAAAGATTACTTGACTTGCTTTCCCAATCCAGCCAATGATAAAATTCACGTTATCGGAAATTTAATAACCCTACAGTCAATGGAGATTATTAACATCCTCGGGATATCTTATTCTGATAAAGTAAAAAAAGAAACGATCAACGAAGACGAATTCCTACTTGACATATCCAAGCTGCCAGAAGGAATGTACATCCTTCAATCTGAATCAACTTCGTTGGTGTTTCACAAAATATTTTAATTGGGATTGCGACGTCTCCACTATAGCTGACGTTGTTGGACTATTGGACTATTGGATTATTGGATTATTGGATTATTGGATTATTGGATTATTGGATTATTGGATTATTGGATTATTGGATTATCGGACTATCGGACTATCGGACTATCGGACTATCGGACTATCGGACTAT
>JBGCDF010000196.1:0-42231 GCA_045105095.1 Crocinitomicaceae bacterium
TTATCTTCCTCAGAAACATCAGCAATGCCTAGCGTCGCAATTTGAACACGTTCATCGTTGAATGCTTCCAGTAATTGATCCAATTGTCGGAAATCAATGAGTGGTTCATCTCCCTGAATATTTATGATAACATCAGCTTCCCGTTGACGTGCAACTTCACCACAACGAGCTGTCCCTGTTCTGTGATCGGTGGAAGTCATGACGACTTTTCCTCCAAACCGTTCTACTTCCGCAAAGATTCGGTCGTCGTCGGTTGCAACGATCACTTCAGAAAGCATTTGAGATTTTGACGCGCCCTCGTAGACGCGCTGAATCATTGTTTTTCCGTTCAGGTCGATTAACGGTTTTCCTGGAAAACGAGAAGACGCATATCGTGCAGGAATCACGCCAATACATTTCATGTGCTTAAGATTAAAACTTCATTTGAAGCTGCAAAATGAACGAACGAGGCGCTTGAATATCACCAGGACGTGTCACATATTCTGCATTGAGTAGGTTATTGATGATGAAACCAACTCTGTAATGCTCAGCGAAACTATAGCCTGTTCTGAAATCAAACACCAGTGCTCCTTTGTTATTCTCCTCTCGGTATTCCTTTAAACCAGGAAGAATCGAAAGTCCTTCAACAATCTCACCCTCGAAGATCGCGTCGATGTTATTCATGTAGCTATTGTAGCGCGCGCTAAATCCTATGCTAATCCCTTTCCAAGTTGCTTCAACATCAGCTTTCGCTAGGTGTCTGAATCGATATTTCAGCACATTCGTTGTTGTATCTGAGAACGTAGACAAGTATGCCGAATCTTGATTCAAGCTAATTGGGTTCATGTAAGTATATCCTACCAGTGATGTCAATTCAACATCTCCAATTTTTCCTTGACTGTTGAATGATAATTCGATTCCTGAAATACGCGCTTTTTCCGCATTTTGTGCCTGGAAACCAAACCAGTTGTTGATGTATCCTGGATCTTCAGGATTCAAACTCCATGGAATAGAATCTGGTTTGAATTCACCAAAGGTGAACTCCATCATGTTATCATACTGGTTCACAAAGGCAGAAACGTCTATGAGACCTTTCCATGCTTTTCCAATTTTCACTCCTTGTTTGATCCCGATTTCTGCCGCCCAACCCACTTCAGGACGAAGTGCAGGGATTGGGAATACATTTAATGCTCCAACTGATGTTTGCGTGTAACGCTCAGCAACAGATGGATAGCGAATTCCTTGTCCAAATGAAGCTCTTAAGTGCGTAAACTCCGCTACTTGGTAGTGCGCTCCTAATCGAAGGATTGGATATACAGGTAACTTTACTGACGAATCTTTTCCAATGTAGAAGTCTGAATCTCCTGTTCTTCCGTCTTGCTCGAAGTATTCAAAGCGAACTCCTCCTGTTAAATCCAGACGCTTCATATGATGTTCATACTGACCATATGCCGCAACGTTTGTTGAATAATGATCTCCGAATAGATTCGAGAATACATCTGTTCTTAAATACGTTGCTCCAGTCGTTACTGCTGAACCATTATCCCACTTTTTCTGGAATTGGTAATCTCCAAAAATCGTGTTGGCATCAGAGCTTTGCGAAGGGTTCGAAATATTGTCGTTCCCAATGCGGTAAAAACGCGTTTTAATCGAGTGTAAATTCTTTTGCTTATCGTAAATTTTGATGTAAGGATCTACACTGATTCGAGTACCTGTATTGTAGGTTAAAGTAGACGCTGCATTACTTGTATCCGCTGTTCCGCTTGGAGTATACCCCAGTGAATCACTTTCCCAGATAATGAAGTTTCCTGTTTTTTGAAATTGAGCATTGAACCCAATTCCTGCTTTAATGTTCTTTCTTTTCTCAGGTCGGATGTAGAATGTACCACTCACTCTTCCTCTTCCTTCTGTTTCTCCTTCACGGTATCCGTCTGAACGGAATCCATTCGCTGAAATTGTATATCCAACGTTTTTGAACATTTTCGAATTGTACGCTTCTGCCTGTTGGAACATCGGACTTCTCGTCCACCATTTAAGAGATGCTCTTCTTGGATTACCGTAAATCCCTGTCTGCGCTTTGAAGCGCGTTTCTCCTTTGAGGGTGGGCTCTCTTTCCGAGATAGAAATTAATCCGTTTAAGGCTCCCGATCCATATAATACAGACGAGGCACCTTTCATGATCTCAATTTGTGAAGCGGCTTCTAAAGGAACAGCATTCCATTTTGTATCCCCGGCATCACCCGAAAGCAAAGGCATTCCATTCCAAAGCAATAAGACGCGGCTACCCGCACCGTATGCGAATCCGCTTCCTCCACGGATACTTACTTGACCATCCATGGCATACACACCTGGGCTTTGGTCTACGGCTTCTTCCAAATTGGCCAGTCCTTTGTTGTCAAATAGTTCGGGTCGAATGATCTCCATTGAAATCGAAATATCTTCAATATCCTGATCTCTACGCCCAGCAGATACAACGGTATTTCTAATCTCCTGAACGGGAGGATTCATTGTGATTTTGAGTTCTCCCGGACCTTCAACAGCGATCGTATCGCTGACATAAGACTGTGCAACAATGATTAACGTTGCTGGATAACTTGAGGGAGTAATGGAAAAAGAACCATCAAACTCTGAAAGTACTTTTTCTCCTGTTGAGGCCATAATTTTCGCACCGAAAATAGGATCCTTAGTTTCTCCATCTTCTACAACACCTGTAACTTGAGAAATACAGGCAAGCGGAAGACTTAAAAATAGCAATAGCATGTGTTTCATAGACGAAAATTTCGTATCTTCAAGAAGCCTAAAATACCATTTTTTGTGGATTATACCTACCTACACTATCGAATTGCGTTAACGCTATTGAATCGCGTTGGACCAAAAAAAGCCAGACAACTTCTTGCTTCCCTTGAAAATTGGGAAGAACTGTTCGTGCTGACGCCTCAAGAATTGAGCCGAAAAGTAAGATTTTCGCCTTCATTCATTCATAAAATGGGTCGAAAAGAGGCCCTTGAAACCTCAAAAGGCATCGTTTCGTTTATCGAAAAACACAACATTAATACGGTTTTTTGTACCGATGAAAACTATCCGAAACGACTCGCTGAATGTGCGGATGCTCCGTTGATGTTATATCAGAAAGGAGACTCACAACTTCACTTCGAACACTGGGTGGCAGTCGTTGGAACTAGAAATGCAACGCCTTACGGAAAGGCAATTTGCCGCGAGTTAATCGAATCATTTCAAGGGAAAAACATCGTGGTTGTCAGCGGATTAGCTTTGGGGATAGATTCTTACATTCATCAGTACTGCTTGGAGTTTGGTGTACCCACCATCGCCGTTCTTGGACATGGTTTAGATCGAATCTATCCATATCGAAATAGAGGGCTCGCCAAATCCATCGTTACGCAAGGTTCACTTCTGACAGAATTCCCGCCAAATACGCTGCCCGATCGTGAGAACTTCCCAAAGCGCAATCGCATTGTTGCGGGACTGTGTGATGCAACCATTGTGGTCGAAAGCAATGTAAAAGGAGGTTCATTAATCACTGCAGACTTAGCCAATGGATACAACCGAGATGTGTTTGCGTATCCTGGGAGCATATTTCAGTCAAGTTCCAAAGGATGTAACGACCTGATTCGATCCGACAGGGCACATTTGATAAGCTCTGGAGGAGACTTTTTGGAATTAATGTCGTGGAACCAGCCAGAAGCAAGAAAGAAAATGGAGAACGACACACAGAATTTGACACGCATTCAACGAACAATTACGGAGGCCATTGGGCACTCAACCTTGCACATTGATGAACTCGCAGAAAAGACGCGCATGAGTTTAGCCACCCTAAATGTGGAACTCTTCGATTTATTAATGATCGGCTCACTAAACGAACTTCCGGGTAAACGTTATTCTATCGCATGAGGTGTATGGACAAAAAAAGGCGCCCTCGATAGCTATCGGAGCGCCTTCTTATATAGTATTAATCCGTCTTATCTTCTCACTCCCGTGTTGGAAAGACGTCTGTTATCAACAACATCAGCTAATTCCGTTAACGCTCTACGCGTTGTGTTTTGGAGTTGAGCTTTCATTGCTTGTGATAATTTACCTTTTTGTTCTTCGTAGTCTTTTGTTGGGGCAGCTTTCAATGTTTTATCCACCTTCACTACAAATACTCCAGAAGTTCCTTCAATTGGAAGAGAACGCTGACCGTCTTTTGTAATTGCGAATACAGCACCTACTACTTTAGGCTCATAACCTACACCTGAAAGTTGCGTGTTACCCATTGTCACCTCAGCAGTTTGAACAGAAACACCTGTTCCTTTGATGTCTTTCAATTGTTTCCCTTTCATCTGAGACTTCAATCTCTTCACTTTGAGCTCCTTGATGTAATCCGCTTTTATTTCTTCTTTGATGTTCTCAAATTTCGGCTCACCTTCATCTATCGTTCCCGCATATACAGCGATCACGTAGCTATCCTGATCTTTAATTGGTGAGTTTACCAATGTTCCTGCTTCAATTTCTTCTGTGAATGCAAGATCCAATAGTTTATCTTCTGCATAACGCGTGTTAAATGAAGCAAACATTGGAGCGTTTTCATTCAAGTTGATTGTTCTTACGAAGTAATCTTTACGAGATGCGATCGTATCGAAACGAGTTACACGCTTGTATGGATCAGAAACTTTACTCAATGTCTCATCAAGGCTGTAAAGTAAATCGTACGCTTCAGACTCAATTGATTTGTTTGTTTCTCTACTCGACTTAAGTGTCTTTTGAACTACAGCCAAACGTGGATACTTTCGTCCATTTCTTTCCATCACTTGGATGATATGGAATCCAAACTGCGACTGAACTTTTCCAATTTCACCAATTGGCTTGTCTGCACAGTAAGTAGCGAATTGAGGAACCATGTCTCCAAAGAAGAAATCTCCTAAATCTCCTCCTTTAACAGCAGAACCTTGATCTTCACTATGCTTCTGAGCCATATCAGCAAAATTATCACTGTTTAGCAGCCCCATCAAACTATCAGCGAATGCTTCTTTTGCGGCAACATCATCACCTTCTCCAACACTAATCAAAATGTGACGAGCGTTAATTGAATCAGAAGTAAACCCAATTACTTTACCCATTGATTGAGATCCGTTGTACTCGTATGGCCCAACTACATCTCCAAGAACAGCATCTTTATACGCTTGATCCATTCCATCAGGGTAAACAATGTACTTTCCTTCCTGTGCCTTTCTGTGTGACTTAGGAACTGCTGTACTGTAAGGTCCACTAGTGTAGAACGCCAATTCACTGTTGCTCTTGTTCGTCACGAACGCAGAATCGTTGGTAGCAGTCGTAAACTCTTGTTTCAAACTATCCAATTCTCTGTTGAACTTTTCGATATCCTTCTCGCTTGGTTCAATGTTAATTTCGAAATAGTGAAGACGACGAAGTTTATCTTTTACTTGGTACTTTTTATCGTTCTTGTGTTTTTCGAAATACGCTTTCAAGTTTTTATCCGATGCACGCTTTTCAAAATCTTCTTCGGCTATGTCTCTGAATCGTTTTACAACGTATGAAATCGATTTCTTCTCGTTTGTTGCAAGAAACTCGTCTTTCGCTTCGAGGTTTGTTACATAAATCCCTTGTCCAAGAATATCGAAGTACTTTTCTTGCTTACGCTTTTCCTTGTAATATTCTTCTGTGTTCTTCCATGCCTCTACTTGCTCTGGCTCAGAAGATTCCCTCATTTCGTTCACTCGTGCCTCTAATTTCTTAGGACTAAACGCTTTTGTGATACTGTCTATAAACTGTGGAGAATTCATGAATTCCGCTTGTGGGCTGAATCCTGCTTTCGCATACAAGTACGCATCGAACTCATCGTCACTAACATCGATTCCAAGTGCTTCATACTCCTTGTTTAGAAGTAAATCTTCCACGAAAGACTTCCAAACTCTGGTTTCATCCACTTCTTGTGGTTGTTGTCCCGATTGCTGTGCTTGTTGTATTGCATTCGTTTTTGCAATGCTTAGTGCTTCGTTGAACTCCTGATCGTCTACTTTTTCACCGTAAACAGTACCAATTCCATAAACTGGTTCGTTACCTCCTGTCATTTTAGACCAATCCGTCATGATAAAGGCCATAAGTGCGACTCCAATTACAATAAGAACCAACCAACCGTTATCACGTATTTTTCCAATAATTGCCATTTCTGCTATTTTCTAAATAAGTCTGCGAATATAGCGAGATGTATTGAGATATAAAAGGATTTATAGTTTATTATTAGAGAGCTCTGCAAGTGTATTTTATGTTTTTCGGTTTATCCCCAAATTATGGTCAACTTCTTCCTTTTCAAAAATTTCAAATCCTCATAACCATTAGGTTACTCCGGTACCTAAATTTTTTTCAAGCGTCGAACTTGCCTCAAACTTTGAGTTTTACAAATCTCTCTTGCCTCAGAGGCTTAGTTTATACACGTTTAGCCTGGTCTAAACAAAAAAATCCACACCGTTAACCGATGTGGATTTTGATATTTAAAAAGAGCAATTATCTCCCTCCTTCTCTCTCATTTTGCTTTCGTTGCTCTTCGGCTTTCTTTTTCGCCGCTTCTTCAGCCGCTTTCTTTGCAGCTGCTGCTTTAGCTGCTTTCTCACGAGCGGCCTTTTCTGCCGCAGCTTTACGCTTAGCTGCTTCCGCTTTTTGGCGTGCAGCTGCTTCACGTGCCGCTTTTTCTCTAGCTGCCTTCTCAGCTGCTGCTTTTTGACGAGCTTGCTCAGCCTTACGTCTTGCCTCCGCCTCTTGAGCTGCTTTACGTTTTGCTTCTTCTGCCTGACGTCGCGCTGCTGACTCTCTAGCTGCTTTATCTGCTGCTGCCTTTTGACGAGCTTGCTCCGCTTTGCGCTTAGCCTCTGCTTCTTGAGATGCTTTACGTTTCGCTTCTTCTGCCTGACGACGAGCTGCTGACTCTTGAGCTGCTTTATCTGCTGCTGCTTTTTGACGAGCTTCCTCTGCCTTACGTCTAGCTTCCGCCTCCTGCTTAGCTTTCTGTGTTGCAGCTTCTTTTGTCGCTTGTTCTTGACGCACTCTTTCCGATTCCGCCTTTCTACGAGCTTCTTCCTGAGCAGCCTTTAATTCAGCTGCTTTCTTCGCTGCATCATCTTTCTGGCGTTGAAGTTCGCTCTCTTTCTTCGCCGCTTCTTGCTCAGCTTTCTTTCTTGCTTCTTCCGCTTTTCGCGCAGCCTCTGCCTGTTCAGCTTTTATTCTTTCCTGCTCGATCTTCTGCTGACGGATCAGCTCTTCATTAGCTTGTTGCGAACCATTTCCAACTGTCGGCATGTTTCCTCCTGTTGGCTCTGTTAGGTTTCCTCCAGTGTTATTCGGATTTACGGGAACGTTACCAACACCGTCAGAATTACCTGTTCCATTATTATTTACGTTGATGTTTCCACCACCATTGTTTACAGGTTTCACAGAACCAGTACAAGCTCCTAATGTCGCTCCTTTTCTCTGGTACTCTTCCCACTCATTCAACGGTACCTGCATTGTTTGAGAAGCGATAGAACCTTCAGGAGTATAACAGATCGTAATTGTTCTGTTTCCGAAGAGTAATTCATCCTCTCCTCCTCCGTCAGTTGGACGCTCAAGATTAATATTGAGTGAGTCAGAATTACTGTTGTTTCCGTTTCCAACATTCGTATCAACACATGCTCCCATTGTCGCTCCGCGAGCTTGGTAGGTTGCCCACTTATCGAGTCCGATTTCCAAGGTTTTTCCGTTGTAACAAATCGTCATTGTCTGTGTTGGACACTTACCTTTAATCGCTCCTTTAGATTGGTACTTATCCCAATCTGAAGATTTGATTGTCATATCAACTCCATTCAAGCAGATGTCAATTTCTGGGTCCTCCAATGCTTGACATGGTCCTTGCGTTGCTCCTTGAGCTTGGTAAGTTGACCATTGCGATCTTGGGATCTCCATTGTTGTTCTAATGTCGTTCAACGTAACACAGATCGTAATCATCTCTTCAACAGGACATGGTCCTTCCGTTGCTCCTTGCGACATATATTCAGCAACTGCCGATGGCAATACTTGCAACTCATTTCCGTTGAAGCAGATCGTTACCAATTCTTGAGAAACTACTGGACAAGGTCCTCTCGTTGCTCCAGTGTTGGCGTAGAGTGGCCATTCTGATTCCAAGATTGACTTCGTTTCGCCATTCGCACAGATCACTATTGACGAATCTGATGAACATGCACCTATCGACGCTCCTTGAGCTTGATAAGATGCCCACTCTGAAGGCTCAATCACCATTGTTGTCGCAACACCGTTTACATCCATACAGATAGTAATTTTCGGTGGCGCAGGACATTCTCCTGGGATCGCTCCTTTATTGCGGTAAGTTGGCCACTCAGACGTTTTAATCGTCATTGTTACACGTTTGTTATTAATTGGAACACAAACCACCATCTCCGGATCCACAGGACACGGTCCTTGTGTAGCTCCTAATGCCTGATACTTCGGCCATTCAGATGTCTTAATCGTTTGCTCAGTTTCATTCAAACAAATCACCATGTCAGGATCAATAACTGGACACGGTCCTTCTATCGCTCCTTGAGCTTGATAAGTCGGCCATTCAGATGTCTTAATCGTTTGCTCAGTTTCATTCAAACAAATCACCATGTCAGGATCAACAACTGGACATGGTCCTAATGTTGCTCCTTGAGCTTGGTATGTCGCCCACTCAGATGTTAGAATGGTCATTTCTGTATTCTTGAGACAGATCGTAATCTGAGGATCCGCTGCAGGACATGGTCCGAGAACCGCTCCTTGTGCTTGGTAACCTGCAAATTGCGATTGCAAAATTGTCATCGTTGTTGGCACTCCATTCTGCTCAACACAGATCGTAATGTTCGGATCTGGCAAAGAAGGACATGGTCCCTGCATTGCTCCCTGTGCCTGATACGTTGGCCACTCTGAAGTCAGAATCGTCAATGTTGTACGCACTCCGTTCACTACCATACAAATTTGCATTGGATCATCAACAGGACATGGTCCTTGTGTAGCACCCAAAGCCTGGTATTTTGGCCATTCTGATGTCAAGATTGTTTCCTCTTTTCCATCTACACAGATTACTATTTCAGGATCAACTACTGGACATGGTCCTAATGTTGCTCCTGCCGCTTGATACATTGGCCATTCAGATAATGCAATTTCCATTGTCTGTCCTGGGTCCATTGTACTTCCAGCCTCTTTCACACAAATAATGATCGAATCTTCTACCTCAACTGGACATGGTCCTTCAACACCTCCTTCAATCTGATATGCAGCCCACTGAGAAACAGGAATTGTCAATTCACTTCCTTTGAAACAGATATTCATTGTAGGCTCTGGACATGGTCCTTGCGTAGCACCCAAAGCCTGGTAAGCCGGCCACTCAGATGTTAAAATCTGAATCGTTGTTGGTCCGTTATTGTTCCCTTCGAAACAGATCGTCATTGGTAAATCAATCGGATCGCTTACTATTGGACATGGTCCGAGTTGCGCTCCTAAGGACTGGTATGTTGGCCATTCTGATAGCGGAATCGTCATCGTTACTGGATCACCAACATTGTTACAGTGTACGTAACAGATCGTAATGCTATCTACCGGAAGAGGATCAACAGGCAATTCTCTCACTACACTGATTTGCTTAGTAACCGTTCCACAACTATTTGTTGCCATAATCACGATTACGTTGTTCCCCATATTCAAGTTCACATTGTTGTTGTACGTGATTGATGCTGAACTATATGTAGCACCCGAATTATCAACGGTTCCGTTTACTGTAAGCTGAACCTGTGACGTATTTGTTACGCTTCCAATCATTGCTGACACATCCACATTATCCGCAGTCGTATAGAATGGGTTTGTTGTTGGAGATGTCATTGTGATTTGTGGAGCCTCACATGCTCTGTAAGTAATCGTTACAGTTTCTATATCTGATCCACAACCGTTCGTTGCAACTACTTGAATTGTGTTCACTCCAAGTGTCAATGCAACCGTGTTTTGGTATAATCCAGTATTGATATCGAATGTCCCTCCTTGCTGAAGGTTTCCGTTCACGAAAGTCTGAACTTCACTGATGTTACTCACGTTAAACACCATTGCCTGAACAAGCTGACTTGGACTTGATGTCAATCCTCCGCTAGAAGCCGGCAAGAACATCTGTACGTCAGGCGTGTTACATGGGTTGTAGTTCACCGTAATTGTTTCTGTCGCAGATCCACAATCGTTCAACACGGTAATTTGAACTGTATTGAAACCAGAGTTCAGCGCTACGTTCGCTTCGAACATTTTCGTAACTGGGTTGTAAGTCCCTCCTTGCTGAAGGTTTCCATTTACGAATAATTGAATCTGGCTTATGTTCCCAACGTTGAAGATAGACGCCTGAATAAACTGCGTTCCATTCGTTGTTGATACACTCTGACCAATTGGTTGAATCATTTGGATCGATGGATTCACACATGGTGTATAATCAATCGTGATTGTTTCTGTGTCCGTCCCACAGCTTGTTGTTGCTGTAAGTTGGATCGTATTCACTCCTGGTGTCAATACTAGGTTAGCATTCACCACGTTTGTGCTTGCGTTGAATGTGAAGTTTCTGTTCGAACCGTTCACACGTAGTGAAATGTTATTTTGGTTCGTTACATTATATATGTAGGCACTCAAATTGAAGTTTGCTTGGCTAACGGAAACGAATCCATTGTTTCCACTCACAAAACTCACAATAGGGTCTGGACAATTCGTGTACGTCACGACACTTGTTCCGGTATCTCTTCCACATCCGCTGATCGCAACGATTTGAATCGTGTTTTGACCTGAGTTCAAGATTACATTACTTGTAAAGTTCCCTGTTACATTGTTGTAATTGTAGTTGTTAATTCGAACACCGTTTACAGTAAGCTCAATGCTCGTTGCGTTCTGAATCTGTGCCTGAACTGTATAAGCGCTTTGACTTACTGAAGTATTAAATGTACTTGTACACACATTTTCGAAGTATACAACTGGATCAACACAGTCATCAAAAATAAGCGTAGATGTCTCAGTGTCTGTTCCACATGTGTTTCTTCCAATTAGTTCAATTACGTTGTTACCTGATGTTAAGTACAAGTAACTTTCTAATTGATGCGTTTGAGGGTTATACAAGAAATTCGTCGTTTCGATTCCGTTCACACGCATGATAATATCATTGCGCGACTGCACGTATCGAACTTCTGCTCTATACACGTAGTTGATTGATTGAACCGTTTCCGTTCTATGAAGTGGATTCGTTACTCGAACATCTGGAAGCTGACAAGGCTGCGCTCCACCTCCACCTGTAATAGGCGGGTTTGGTTGCGGACGAGGCTGAACTGTTCTTACTCGACCTTCTCCTCTTGCTCTAAATCTCCAACGTAAGAATGCACTTGTGTAGTGATACACATCATTTTCAAGGAATCCCCAGTTTGGTTCTGCGTCCACATAACCATCGAAATCGTCTCTTAATGTAAATGTTGTTTTATGCTCAACTCCAATTTGGAATCTTGGTCCAACATCATATCCAATACCAATACCTAGACTTGGCATAAAGTTTACGTTAAACTGATTCGACGAAGTTCCGTCCAAAGCAGTTTCGTAATTTCCGTCAAGTGCTTGTTCAATTGCTGGCTTGTTCATTGCAATCTGATCGTAGGCATACGTTGTATCAGACGACAAGAAATTAGCTTGATCTATCAGATCACCATAAGTTTCGTTCCACGAAATATTCGCTCCACCGAAAATGTATGGATCCCATCCTGTTCGATCTCTAAATCGATTGAAGTGAATCGCCAATTCCAGTCCAAGATGATGAACGTTAGCTTCGAAGTTATTCACGGTGGATCCCAAACCTTCTTTGTACGGCGAAAGTGCACCATTGTATGCATCACCTAAATTATCCAAGTTGGTAGAATCGGAATCTTGTCCGTACCATTTCCCACGAAGGTATCTCAACCTAAGGTCATAACTGATTCTTCTTCCATAATCGTAGTTAAACGATCTTCCCAAAAGAAATCCCCAACCTGCGTGAGTTTTGTTTTGAACGTCTGTTGTATTCCAAGCGGCTCCAGCATTCAAGCCAAAAAACCAATTGGAAGTTCTTTCGTATTCTAAACGCTGACCAAAGGCGGTCATCGTAAAGATTATACTAAATGCGAGGGTAATTAATTTTCTCATAAGCCTACTTTTTCTGTTATGCACACAACACTATCCTATTATTGTGCCAAACAAGCGATTTTTTTCAATTCGTTACAGAATTGGGGGTAAATTTATTCTTAATTTATTAGAAATCCGAGAAATAGCGGGCTTTTCAGAACAAAAGATTTTTCTGACTTTTTTTTGATGAGATGGTGGTTCGTCGAAGATTCTTGTTTATTGAACGGTGGAAATCAACGTTTTTTGAACACTTTTTTCAGGCGTAAAACGGCTCCTGTGTAATGAAATAAATCATTGTTATCCCTTGAATCTCGGCCTCCAATGGCATCAAATCCATCGAAATCGTCTCTCAAGGTGAAAATAGTTTTGTGTTCAATACCAATCGCAACTACTTCGCTTAAATGATAGATTACTCCTGCTCCTATTCCTGGCATTAATTGAATTCTGTTTCCATATAAACTCCCATCAAGGGGCGATTCATAGGTTTTATCCAACACATCTCGATAGTTTTCTTCTGTCAACTCGAAATCGTTGTAATTGTATATTCTCGGAAGTCCAACGTAGTGGATCAAATCTCCCTTTGCCTGATTTACGACCAGACTTAACCCTCCAAAAAGGTATGGATCAATTCCTTTTTCTTCTCTCAAGCGGTTCAAATGGACTGCGAATTCAATTCCGTATTCACGCGCATCATTGGAAAAATTATTGACGGTAAATCCTAGATCGTTCTTGTAGTCTACCAACGCCCCTGCATAATCACTCCCTAAAAAACCGAGGTCTGTTCGTTCGAAATCGTGTCCATGCCAACATGCTTCGTGGTATCTGAATTTGACATCAAATCCGAAACGATGGCCATAATCATAATTGAAGGAAAACCCGACACCATATCCTAATCCCAGGTTGGATTCATTCTTAACATCCGTTGTGTTCCAGGCAAGACTCGCGGTACCTTCCAAGAAAAGGAGTTTATCCTGACTAAAACTGAACTGTGCAATTAATAGGCAGGCGAATGAGAGAAGAACTGTTTTCATATGTATTGAATTTATGTGATTTAGGTTGATTCTGCAAGGAAAAAGCAGCAAATATCGCGCCATTTTACCTCTCAAATAGTAACCAATGCTCTCTGCAGTGTTATATTCTCGTGAGTTTCGGGTTAAGCGTTTTATTGACTTTACCGAAAGAATTTCTCACCAGATTTTAAAATCTAACTCAGGTTCGTACCTTTGAAACATGCGATTACTGCAAAGTCTCATCCTTTTTTCCTTTTTCACAGGCTCTTCTCTGATTGCTCAGGAGTCTTATAACGACTGTGTTGACGCCCTTGAAATATGCCCAAACGAGACTTATAATGTCAACAATATTGCCGCAAACATTACATTTTGCCCCGGCTGCGAAGACGATTTCACGTATTGCTTTACCACTCAAAACACAATTTGGTTGTCCTTTACAACCAATGCAGCAGGTGGTGATGTTCAGGTTAATTTTTCAAATCTCGTTTTCGAAACTGCTCCTGGACAAGACAATGAAATTCAAGCAACCATTATCCAAGCAATCGCACCATGTGATGCAACGACTTACACGCAAATAGGAAACTGTATTTCGAACGTAGGAGTCAATTTTTCGTTGAACGCTGCTGGTTTGAACCCAACAACGACCTATTATATTGTCATTGATGGTGATGATAACGGAGTTGGTGTTACATCCCCTGCGGAATGCACATTTGACGTGAGCGTTTCTGGTACTGGGGTTGATCGCCCCGTATCAACTATTTCCATTGACCCAGGTGTAGGGCCTTTTTGTACGCAAGAGACAGTACCCTTCACCGCGAAAACAACAGATTGTCCCGATACAGGAGATTACGAATGGTTCATAAATGGTGTTCTCGTCGCAACAACAACGACACCTAATTTCCAGACCTCCGATTTGGCTCAGGGAGATATCGTAAGTGTTCAAGCGTCTTGTTATGCTATTTGTCCTGCAACACCGACAGATGCAACGGCTCCTTTAACTATTACCTCTTTTCCAATTGATGCTGGTCCCGATCAAACGATTGTTCCTGGCGAATCTGCGATATTAGGCGGGGTAACCACTGCAACTGTATTCGAGTGGACACCCACTTTCAACGTGAGTAATCCGTTTGAATTGAATCCTGTTGTTTCTCCATCAGAAACCGTTACATATACCTTAATGGCAACTCAAAACGGTTGTACTCTGACGGATCAAGCAACGATCACGGTCTCTTCAATGATTGAAATTCCTAATTCTTTCTCTCCGAACAACGATGGGAAAAACGACACGTGGGTAATTGACGGTGCAGAGCTTTATCCGAACGCATCTATGAAAGTGTACACAAGATGGGGACAACCCGTTTTTGAAACAATCGGATATTCAGAATTGAAAGCCTGGGACGGAACCGACAAACGAGGAAAGCCCGCTGCTGCAGGTGTCTACTTTTATGTTTTCGAACTGCGTAACTCTGAAGAACAAGAATTCAAGGGTTCATTAACAATTATGCGATAATGCGGAAGATTCTCTTGGTCGCACTTTTGATAATGAGCACTGCTTCTTTCGGACAGCAACTCACGCAATATTCTCAGTGGTCATGGCATCAATTTGCCCAAAATCCTGCTCACGCGGGCATCAAGCGATGTATTGATATTCACTCTTTGTATCGTGTTCAGTGGGTTGGTTTTGATGGGGCTCCAAGCAGTGGATTCCTTACTGTTGCCATTCCTCTTTCGACTAAGCGAAGACAATTTCTGAGTGCTCGTCATGGTATTGGGTTGAAGTTTGAAACCGATCGAATTGCTCAGTTTAGTGTTCAACGATTCAACATTGCTTACGCTGCCCATTTCAACTTCAATAAAACGGACCGTCTTTCTCTCGGATTATATGGTGGCGTAGTGCAAACAGGGTATGATCCTGCTTCCATAACAACTGGCGTAGCAGATCCTCTTCTGGAAAATCAAGGGACATTTTTCGCTCCAGATGCAACATTTGGCGCCTGGTATAACTCAGAAAATTACTATGCTGGATTGGTATTTCAAAACCTGATTCCTAACCGATGGGAGAACATCTCAAATGATTCCAGAAATCGATTTCATGCCATTCTGAATGGAGGATATTTACTGGCCCTAGACGATCGTTTTGCACTATTACCCACCCTTCAAATGAAGTTCGCCGCTCGCGGAAGAACAGCCGTCGACCTTGCCCTTCATGTCGACTATCAAAATCAGTTCAGCTTTGGACTTGGATTCCGAAATGCAGATGCCGTAATGGCCTTTGCTCAGGTAAAATTAAAAGGGCAGTTTTCCATTGGTTATAGCTTTGACTACACGATTTCCCCGATTCAGCTTGGGGCGCAAAATACGCACGAAGTTTCTCTTCGATTCACGACATGCAAACCTGACCGAAAAAGTGTCACGGGTTGTTCTTTGTTCGAATAGACCCTCTTACCCTAACCGAGGCGTCTCATGGTTTCAACGTTTCACTGTTTGTAAATGATCGACTGAACCCTCGGGGCAGCGCGAGTTTTGCTGAACTTTGTTTAAATATCATATTCATCTCACTTTATGAAAGGTCTTATCGTTTTCTGTCTTGGAGCACTTACACTTGTTTCTTGTGTTCCCACTAAAAAGTATCAGGATTTACTTGCTAAAGAACAAGCGTGCAGCGAAGAGCTGGCAAAGTTCAAAAGCACCGCATTAACGAGTGAAGCTACGGCGAAAGACATTCAAAGTCAGTACACCCTTTTGAAAGGTGAAGCAGAGCAATTGCGCACGGACACAACAAATCTGGGACAAAAGGCCCGTGTTGTGAATGCGAAATATGATCAACTCAAAGCGATTAACAATGAGTTGGAGTCTAACTACCAACGCCTGAGACAGGCTGGGGCATCTGAAACGGCTAAACTTTCATCGGAACTAGCAACAAAGAAACTCGAATTGCAAAGACGTGAAGATGAACTTTCGGCGCTAGAAAGAGATCTCGCTAAAAAACAGGCCCTACTCGACGAACGACAAAAGCGTGTGAAAGAGTTGGAAGAAATGTTTAGTCGTCAGGAACAAGCAGCAGCAGAACTAAAAGCAAAAGTTGCCAATGCTTTGAAGGGGTTCACGAACAAGGGACTGACCATTGTAGAGAAAAATGGTAAAATCTATGTAAGTCTTGAAGCGAAGTTGCTTTTCCCTTCGGGAAGTACTGTTGTAGATCCAGAAGGACAGAAAGCTCTGGTCGAATTGGCGCAGGTTCTCCAGACGGAAAAAGATCTCGAAATTATCGTTGAGGGACATACAGATACGGATGCTCTGAATAAGTCATCTCACCCAAAGAACAACTGGGAATTATCTGTTTTAAGAGCAACTTCAGTAATTGAAATCATGCTGAAGAATTCAGAAATGGACCCAAAACAATTGTCCGCAGCTGGGCGCTCAGAGTACATTCCAGTTGACCCTAACAACAAGGCTAAAAATCGTCGAATTGAAATCATCATCTCTCCGAATTTGAATGAGTTGTATGAGTTGATTTCGAAGTAAGGATTAGAGTCGGTCGGGGTTCATTTCGACCAGCTCAATACATCACGAGAGCCTCACCCCTCTTAGATCTTTAGATTATTGGATCACTGGACTGTTCCTAGGTTCAATTGATAAATACAACTCTCATATTTAACCTCTGATTTTCTAATTAAATAACCAAAAGTGGAGGGGTGAGGCTCTCGAACCCCGCTGTTCTTAAACGTCTTATTCGTACTTTGATGATGGACGTCAGCTTCACTTCTCCAATCGTTTTAGAGTGACCTTTATGTCGTCAAAATAGCAGGAGTCCGCTTGCTCAAAGTATCCTGTAAAGCACAACATGTCCATATTGCTGATTGTTGGGGGAATCCGGACGGAAAATCTTATTCGCTGCCAATCTCCGAACGTAGTATCTGCTGTCTTTTCGGCTTGAAAGAACTCTGCGTCTCCACCATCATTTGCAAGAACAATTTCTCCGTGTGGGCCATACCTCCATGCTTCAATCTCAAATAGATCTCCACGGCTACATCCTTCAAATTTCAGCGCTGTTCCATAAGGTGATTCAGAGGAAATTTTTGACGAGTATTTACCTGAACGAGCCTGTTCATCTGATCGCGAAGAACCATTTTTTGCGAACACTTTCGGGTTGGATGTCCCAAAATCTAACATCTCACTTCTTTTCTCATGGTCACAGAGAACGCGCTCAATGTTATATTCTGGAGGTGCATAAAATCGGTCATAAATTGTTTGCGCTGATACGAAAAGGAGCAGGAAAGAAAAGCTGGCCGCACCAATAGGGAGGTATTTCGTTATTCGATTCGAAACACCGTAGAACATAAAGAATAGCAGCGGACCTACCGGTATGAAATATCGTCCTTGCAGGTTTTGAACCACGTCACCACCCACGCAGGTCCAAATCAATAGCTGTGAAATGACGATCAAAGCAAAAAGGATGGAGAAGGATCCGAAAACCAATACTCTCTTCGATGTGTTTATTTTAATTTCAGGACGATTATCAATCAGTGCTACCAGCGCCAATCCGATATATCCGAACACTAACCAGAAGGAAGACAAGGGTGATTCTCCCCAACCAAAATTTCCGATAAAACCCATGTAGTAGACATTGAAGGACTCATATATGGAATTCCCAATTGCCCTGAAAACAAACGTGGGATGGCTAGTTATGTGCCCCAACTGATTATGAATATCAGAACATTGTAAAAGGTTAACCTGATCTCTGTATTCTACATTGTAATCGGCATACGGAACGTAACCTACGCCTTGAATCAACGGCCAGCACGAAGCAGTGATAAGCACCAATGCACTGAGCATAAGAAAACGAAGTATAAACTCCTTCTTGCTTTGAAAATTCTTTAATGGAATTAAGAAGTATAGCAAGACAAGGGGCGAATAAATGAATTTCGCCGATGCCAACAAAACGACTAGCAAGCTCAATATCAGGAAATCTTTTTTCGATTGTTGCTGATCAGAAAAGGCCTGTTTAAAGAGTACGGCTAGCAACAAGAAAACAATGGCATTGGTGACGGTATCTGAACTGAGCGAGGCACTGATGTACAAAGACATTGGAAGCAGGGCCAGAACGACGAACATCCATTTGAGAATGGGTGTAGTTTTAATCGCGAAAAACAGGATCAACATCCAACTCAACAGAGCAACTAATCTTCCTGCATACACCGCAATAATGGGTGAACCACTGAACAATCTCGCCAGGCGAATTCCCACCGCTTGGGGTAGATAGGAAATTGGAGTATACACCGCCACAGAAGGAAAATCTACAAACTCTATCGTGTTATCTACCTCATCGTGGATCGCTCTATTGATTTCATTTCGACTGGTAATGGTCTCTTGTTGACCTCTCATTGAATCGAATGGTTTCAAGCTTTTTCTAACTTTCTTGGGTAAAAAACCTCCTACTCGTCCATCAACCTTTTTTGCTGAGAATGATCCTTGAGAAATATGATAGGCCCGATAGAAATGCCTGTTCTCGTCGGGACTTTGAAAGGGAGGTGTTAGCAAAACAAACAGCACTCCGAAAATGGACGATAACAGCAGAAATACGTATTCGGGTTTGGCTAGTGTTAAGAGCTTAGGTTTCATAAAGCAGTTCTTGCACTAGTTATAACGTGTTTTCTTACCTTGATGGTTGGGCTAGTTTGGATTGTTGGATTGTTGGATTGTTGGATTTAAAAGTCTTGTAATTCCAATTTTATGTCGTTGGGTAGTTCATTGAACTTTTTATGATTCCAAAATGAGGTGAAAACCAGCGCTCCGAATACTATTTTAAGCGAAGTATAGATGAAGGGAAAAAGGTAACCGAATAGTAGGGATAATCCTGAGCCAACACGACTTCCTCTGATGCGAACACCATCTTGGTAAACTGCGGCATATAGATCACTGGGTAAGCCAAAGATGATTAATTCTATCCCATATATTGCCACATATCCAACAAGCGCTATGAGCAGAAAATCATAGGTCTTTTGATACTTTACAGATACATAAAGAACCATTAACAATGCTCCTTGAATAATCGTTGTCCAAGCAAAAGGTATGTTTCCATTCATTTCCTCACTCGCTAGAAGCAACGTGACTCCTCCAACAACTAGCACCGCAGATGCAAGGCGAACTAGCGACCTAACTGAATATTCAAATTTCAATTTAAGTTTGTTTGCTGCCAAGAGTGTTCGAACTAATTCTGGGGAGCGCTTCTTTTTTACTGCCTCAGGTTTTACCACTTGCTTGTGAACACGACTTAATTGTTCTTCATTCTCAGCCTTAATTCTAAGGGCATTAAAGATTTCAATGGACGTTCTGTCCTTTGCAATTAATTTGTATCCAAATTCTATGAGTTCTTCGTCCGTCATCAAAGAAGGTTTACATAGGAATTGTAACAAATACCTCTATTCCCGTCTTCTCGCGCTTCTTACCAACTGCAACGTCAAAGTCCAAGCCATAGATGAATGCTGCGAGCACCAATTTCCCGTCCTTGTTAGCTCCTTTAAAACTTACTTCTTTGATCGTTGACTTGATTGTCAGTTTTCCTTTGATGGTAAATACACCGTCTTTTTCCGAAATTGAAGAACTCTCAAATGTCATTGTTGGGTAATTCTCGACATCGAAATAGCTTTTTCCTTTCAGGTGTTTATTTCGCAATTTATTTTTAGTGTCGAGTGTTGAAACATTTACAGAACCAGATATTGACCCTTTAGACAAATCGCTTAAATCGAAATTAACTGTGGCAGATACTGCTCCGAGGGTTCCTTTTGTATCTTCATCATACGTGAAATCAACCGTTCCTTTTTTTGTTTGAATGTCAAAGCTTTGTGCCGAAGCGCTCATCGGGAATGTTATCAAAAGGAGAAAGAATATTCTGTTCATTTTGTGTTATTTCAATAGGATTCTGCAATTTAGTACAATCTTGTTCAAACCGCGCAGCTAAAGTGCCAGATTTAGAAAAAATAAAAGCTAAAATTCGTGTGCTCCCCAACAAGCCTGGGGTGTATCAATATTACAATGACGAAGGTAAGATCCTTTACGTTGGAAAGGCGAAGGACCTCAAGAAACGGGTGTCTTCTTACTTCAACAAAAACTTAGATTCGGGAAAAACACGTGTGCTCGTACGACAAATCGCTGAGATCAAATACATTGTTGTTGATACAGAGTTGGATGCTCTTTTGCTCGAGAATAATCTCATCAAAAAGTACCAGCCGAAGTACAATATTCAACTCAAGGATGACAAAACTTATCCATGGATTTGTATCAAAAAAGAACCTTTTCCTCGGATCTTCACCACTCGAAGGTTGATTAAAGATGGATCAAAGTATTATGGTCCTTATCCAACTGTGAAGGTCATCAACACCTTAATTTCCTTGATTCGGGAAGTATATCCATTACGCACATGCACTTTGGATTTATCCGAGAAGAAAATCAAGGAAGGCAAGCACAAAGTTTGTTTGGAATACCACCTTGGTAATTGTAAGGGTCCATGTGTTGGAGAGGAAACTGCGGACGATTACGATCAGTACATTCAAAACATTGAACACATCCTGAAAGGAAATTTGGGGCAAGTGATTCAGTCCTTAAAAGGAATGATGAATGACTATGCGGAGAATCTACAATTCGAAGAGGCGCAGAGCATTAAGTCGAAAATTGAAACGATTGAAAAGTACAAAGCTAAATCAACGGTCGTTTCGCCGCGTATTCATCAGGTTGACGTAATTACGATTGTTCAGGACATCAAGCGGGCTTTTGTCAATTATTTGGTCATCAACAATGGGTCTATCATTCATGGATTAACTGTTGAAGTCAACAAAAAGCTGAACGAATCTGCTTCGGACATTATCGCGTACGTCCTGCCTGACATGCGTGAACGTTACGATAGTCAATCGAAAGAAGTGCTATTGGAAGAACCCGTAGATTTCGAATTGGCGGGAATTGACTTCTTCGTTCCACAACGAGGAGATAAAAAAGCATTGATTGATCTATCCGCTCGAAACGCACGGTTCTTTCAGTTGGAGAAAAACAAGCAAGAAAAAATTACACAGCCGGAACGCCATACGGAGCGTATTTTGGAGCGCATTAAGATTGATTTTCGTTTGCCAGAGTCACCTGTCCACATTGAGTGTTTTGATAATTCCAATATTCAAGGTGAGCATGCAGTGTCGGCCTGTGTGGTGTTCAAAAATGCCAAGCCGAGTAAGAAAGATTATCGTCACTTCAATATCAAGACCGTGGAAGGCCCCGATGATTTTGCTTCGATGGAAGAAGCTGTTTATCGCAGGTATAAACGTTTGTTGGATGAGAATCAGCCCTTGCCACAGTTAATTGTCATTGATGGTGGAAAGGGTCAGTTGAGTTCTTCATTAACTGCTCTGGAGCGTTTAGATTTACGTGGAAAAGTAGCAATTGTTGGTATTGCAAAGCGGTTAGAAGAAATCTTTTTCCCGGGAGATTCTTTGCCTATTTATATTGATAAGCGTTCGGAAAGTTTAAAGGTGATTCAACACATGCGGAATGAAGCTCACCGCTTTGGAATTACGCACCACAGAAATAAACGAAGTAAGGCCGCATTGACTTCAGAGTTGACGCAGATTACGGGAATTGGTCCAAAAACGCATGAAGATTTAATGAAAGCGTTTAAGACCGTTTCAGCAATTAAAGAAGCTAGTTTGGAGAAGTTGACGGAGGAAGTTGGGTTGGCGAAAGCGAAGTTGGTTCGGGGGTATTTTGATGTGTGATTTTTTTGAACCGTTAAGTTCGCAAAGGTGCAAAGTGGTTTTCTTTTGTAGGAACAAGGAGTAGTTCTTTTAAACCACTAAGACACAAACCGCTGCGCGGCACTAGGGACTTCCTTTATGTCTTGATGAGTGTTTTTTTCAACCGCTAAGTTCGCAGAGGCGCGAAGGGTAGTAGGTTTGTACATAATTCTTTTAAACCGCTGCGCGGCACTAGGGGTTTGCTTGATGTGTGATTTTTTCAACCGCTAAGTTCGCAAAGGCGCAAAGGGTAGTGGGCTTATACATAGTTCTTTTAAACCACAGAGACACAAACCGCTGCGTGGTACAAGGGGCTTGCTTTGTGTCTTGATGAAATCAAGCCTGTGCCGTGGTGGTGCAAAAGAATTCCCATTATCTTTGCCGTCCATGATTGATCTAAATAATTTTGATGCCGTCATTTTTGATATGGACGGTGTACTCACAGACTCTGAACCGCTTTGGAAAATTGCGATGGAAGAAGTATTTCGTTCCGTTGGATGCTCGCTTACTCGAAAAGACTTTCAGAAAACGGTTGGTTTACGCATCGACGAAGTGTGTGAGTTTTGGTACAACCAAGGTGCATGGACGGGAACCTCTCCAAAAGAGGTTGAAGATAAAATCATGGTGCGCATGGTAGAATTGATCCATGAAAATGGAGAGCCTTTACCTGGAGTAATGGAAACGACGGCCTATTTGCAGGAGCATGGAATAAAAATCGGATTGGCCACTTCTTCCTATACCGTGTTGATTGATGCTGTACTTGAAACCTTGGGGATTCGTGACCGTTTTGATGTTGTTCGTTCAGCAGAACATGAACAATATGGAAAGCCTCATCCTGCGGTTTATCTTTCGGTGGCAAATGATCTCACACTTGATCCAATGCGCTGTTTGGTGATTGAAGATTCATTGAATGGGGTAATCTCTGGAAGGGCAGCGAAGATGAAAGTAGTATGTATTCCAGAGAAAACGCACCACCCTGAACCAAAATTAGTTGTGGCTGACTATCTTTTTGAAGACATGTTGTTATTTTTGGACGCAATCAAACAGTAAGACATGATCAAGTACAATCCGAAAAACTGGGTTCAATTCATTTTTGCGTTTCACAAAAGTGACACCCTCCGCATTTTGTGGAAGGAATTGATTTACATCGGGCTTTTTACAATTGGTATCGCCTATGTAGAGATTACCTATTTCCCGAAAGCTACTTTCCTGTCAAATCTGACATCTGTTTATTCGCTCGTTGGTTTTGTGATTTCTTTGTTGTTGGTTTTCCGAACGAATACGGCGTATGACCGCTGGTGGGAAGGACGTAAAAAATGGGGCGAAATGGTGAATGACAGTCGAAATTTGGCTGTAAAAATTAGCACGCTTCAATTCAATAAGGAAGAAAATGACTTTTTCCGACGAATGATTTCCAACTTCACGTTTGCGACAAAAGAGCACCTTCGAAAGAATATCAATCTCGACGAGCTTCAACTCACAGATCAGGAACGTAAAGGGCTTGAAAAAAAGGAACACATTCCAGTAGAAGTAGTTCACTTGATGTTCAAACACATGAATAAGTTAAAGGCGGATGGTCAGTTGAGTGAAATCGAATATTTAGCCATTAATGATAATCTTGATAGTCTTGTAGACAGTCTCGGAGCATGTGAACGCATATTGAACACACCGATTCCATTTTCATACAGCCTGTTTCTTAAGAAATTCATCTTTATTTACACTACGACCTTACCGCTCGCTTTTGTGACAACATTCGGCTATTTCTCCGCGTTGATTGCCACCTTCGTTTTTTACGTACTCGTATCAATGGAAGTGTTAGCGGAAGAAATTGAAGATCCTTTTGGCGATGATGATAATGATTTACCAACGGATCAATTGTGCGAAACGATCAAAAAGAATGTGAACGAAGTGTTCGAATAGTAAATGACCTCTTTTCCCGTTATTCTACTACTGCTTTTAACACTTCAGATGCTCCGTCTTTTTCAATAGAAACGATATAGACACCTGGAACACCAGATATTTTTAATTGAGTTTGAATCTGCCCAATGTTTTTAGCAGTTGTTAAAAGAACCCCACTCGCATTAAAAACGGACACATCAGCACCCAACCAGCCCTCGTCTAACTGAACACGGAATTCACCATTTGATGGATTCGGGACAATTTTCGCTCCTACATTTTCCTGTGATTCTGTTGGTAATATCTCTTCTGGAATTCCAACTTCGGCCTGAATGCATAGGCCTTCACTTTGATCGTAAAAATGTTGAACGTAATCCACTGACTCTCTCAAGTTTTGAACGCTATTTAAGTTCGTTCCTCCTTGTTCGGCGACAATCGCAAAATCGAATTTCACCTCATTTCCACTTGCCAAATCACCAACATCAATGGAATATATCATGGAGTTTGCTTGTTGCGGAAGCGTTTGAATGTCACCCTCCGTTAAAACAGGATCACCAGGATATTCGAATCTTTTGGGGTAATTGTCTCCCGTGAGTAACTTACCTCTCATTGCCTTCCAAAACTCGGGCAGAGACGATGGAAAAAGAGAATTGTGATACTGACCGAATACACGTGATCGGTTGATGTTTTTATTTAGAGAAATTACCCCTACAGAAGGCGGTACATCCCCATACCTTAGGTCAAACGCTTCTCCATTATAGCCGTAAATCAAATTACGCTCTTCATCTGTTCCAAAAAAATCATCTTGCGGATTCCCAATGCTAGCATTCATGAATAGAGATGCTGTGAAATCTCTGTAGTTTGTTGCGCTTCTATTAATCACACGTGCCTCACAAAAGGTTGTATTTGCCAACTCTTGAATAGACAAGTATTGATAGAATAAGTAGTGAATTTCTATTCCCATTGCATCTTGATTGCTGGCGCCGCCACAATGTGCATGAGCTTCTTTATCATTGAGAATCATATATACGGCTTCATCACCTTTGATACATGGATAGTCACCCGTCATTGGGTTGTAATACCCATCCCCGTCAACGTCTACAAAGGGAGCCAAGTAAAAATCAAATCCATAAGATACATCCCCATGAGCTGGCCATTCCATTATCGAAGGAATTCCTTCATAATTGGGTTGTTGGTAATTAGTAACATGATAATCAATTTCTTCTCGCGTTACTTTGAAAAATGATTTGGGTTCAGAATACTGTCCACTCAAAGACTCTATCGAAAGAGGCCCGGAAAATTGCTCTTCAAAGTGGGTGGAAGTAGGAGTAGAAATTCTTAACTCATGGTAATCGTTGACGCCTCCAAACCACATGGCAAGACCATTCATGACATGTTTACCTGACCCTTTGGGGAATTCGCAACCTGGTGATTGTAAATCAAACCCATATATCAATTCATCAGGTTGAGCAAGAAATAGCCCCTTGTCAGATACGGTTATTCCAAGATTGTTTCCATCCAGAGATTCCGTTTGAGCTATTGCGAATGGAGAAAAGAAACTTACTGCGGCGATAAAAATGATCTTCTTCATAATAATGGTTTTGTGCTAAGATACGCTGAGACATTACTCATATCCTGCAAACGAACATCAATTCAGAATGAAAGTATACGCTCCTTCAAAAGGTGGATCACCCTATTAGCGCTGAATTTAACCTAAACAATCAATGAGAAGGCCCATTCACAGGGAGTGGAAGTCAAAAAAACACACAGATCAAATTAATCACCTAATTTTCAGACATATTTATTGACGATTCCAAAAATGAGTTCAACTCTTCTGCATGTGTCGCAATCATAAGGTGGCCCGCATCAGGAATGAAGAAATCTGCCATTACCTTTTGCGGTAAAATTCTATCTTTTCCGCCATGTATTCGAATTCCATTGGTCGAAGCGTTGTTTTTCCATTGCACAATTGCTCCCAGCGCCCAACGAATAAGAGGTATATCTGAATCATGGAGTATCTCGTTGAATAGTTCTTTATCTTCCTGTGACTTTACACCGAAAAGATAATTTGAAACAACATTCCCTCGATTGATCATGAATTGAGGAATCAATTTGTGCAATTTTAGCCGTCCGCCTATTTTAAAGAAAAAAGATAAGTCTGCTGAACTGGAAATCGTTGAAACAAGAAATAATGATTTGGGTTTCCGTATTTTTTCGAATTCCTGTGCAATCATTCCTCCAAATGAAACACCAATCAGGTGATATTCTTTTGGAAGATCGGCAGATTCAAACAGTCGCTTTGCGTAAGCAGCAAGTGATTCGGTTTTTTGAGGTTCGATCCACGGTATGTGTGCCAATTCTACTCCATCTATCCGAAGATTTTGAAACGCGCGATGATCAACGCCAAGTCCGCTAAGGCAGTACAACTTCATTTTTTGAGTTCCTTCCGATAACAATCAAATACTGATGGTACTTTCAAATCTTTCGCTCGATCTGGCCGGCGATCTTCAAAGTTCTGATGATGTGTAAAAACGTAACCCATTCCTTCATACCATTTTCGCAGGCGCTTCTTAAGTGACAATTCAAAATCCCTAGGTCGCAGAATATCCAAAACCATATATCCTGAACCTTGCACTAATGCATGGTTTTCTGCTGCTTCAATTAGCTTAGAACCAACCCCTCTTCCTTCTGCACTTGAATGTACTCCGAGTAGACCAAAGCTACTTTCTTCTGGATTCATTTTCTTTAGAAAGAGTGTTCCGACAACCTGACCATCGAGTTTTGCCCCAAAAATGTTTCCTTGATCAATCAACTCTTCAAATTCATGCTTGGGAATTCGAAGATAGTTTTCTCCCCAGATTTCATATTCTGTTCGTGCGTATGCATCTCGCATAATTTCGAACAGCGCGTCTCGTTCTTCCTGAGAAAATTCATGTTCTGCTGATGATACAATAGTAATGGACATTATCGTAAGGGAATTTTGTAAACGCCGTCAACGGGTTTGGGTGTTATCTTCCTATGATGAAATCATCGTTTCGAAGGTACAAAAACCCATTCAGTAGTCCGAGGCGTCTCCACAAGGGTTTTTCTCGCGATTGATTCCGCAACGATCATTGTTCTTTGGCTCTTTTCGGAAAGGATTTATGATCCCCCATTCTTTAGGAACTGGTTTTTGATCTTGCTTTGCTTGTTTATTTCTGTCTTTTTTCAAAATAATCCCGTGTTGATAGGTTTTAGACGAACAAAGAAACAAAAGCATACACATAGAAAAAGGCCAGCGGGAGCCGACCTTTTTCTACTATAACTGTGATACCAATAACAGTTAATAAACCTAACCTAACTAACCCTATGAAGAGATTTTTAATACTTTTTTATTTCAATGATTAACACGTTGCTTTTTGTTAATTCTGTTGTCTTGTTTACTTGATCAAATATACAACTTTTTGTTTAATCTTTTTAATTTTTAGTTAAACAAATTGCGTTATTTTCTTAATTACATACGATTTATTGCCATTTCGTTCAATGCAGCCTGAAAAATTCCGATGATTTATCTAACTACCTACCGCTACATCCGTTTTTCTAACTGCTATAAATTGAAAAAGGTCAGCGAGCGCTGACCTTTTTCTACTATAACTGTGATACCAATAACAGTTATTAAACCTAACCTAACTAACCCTATGAAGAGATTTTTATTACTTTTTGACGAACTTCCCAGTGGAAACTTTCACTCCATCATTAATTCTTATGAAATAGTTTCCGCTATCCAACTCAGAAATTGTAATTTTTCCGTCATTTGAAGCGCCTTTTTTCACTGTAGTTCCGTTCACATTGATGATCACATACTCACTGTTTGCTGCTGCACTGAAGTGAATCTCATCTGATGATGGGTTCGGATATACCGCGATTGTTTCATTAATATATTCGTCGATTGAAGCTGTTCCTGGAATCAATACTTTGTCGATTACGTGAACTACTCCGTTCTCTGCTGTAACGTCTGGTGTTGCCACTGTTGCGTCGTTGATCATAACTCCTGCAGAAAGGTCAACCAAAATATCATTTCCTTCCACTGTCGCAACTGGACCATCTACTAAACCTGTAGACAATACTGTTCCGCTTACTGTGTGGTAAAGAAGAATGTCAGCCAAGTTTGGAAGTGCTAAGATTCCAGCGATATCTGTATTCAATGCAGTCGCCAAGTTATCAAATGCTTGATCTGTTGGAGCGAATACTGTGAATTCAGCAAATGGATTTGTTAATGTTGGCAACAATTCTGCTGTTACAACTGCTGTTGTCAAAGAAGTGAAGTTGTTGTCGATTGCAACGTCTACTACTGTTTCGTTTGGAAGAACTACTGCGTCTAATACGTGAACTACACCGTTATCTGACATGATGTCGAAAGATGTTACTTCTGCTTGGTTTGCATACACTTCACCAGATCCTGTAACTGTCATTTTCAACGTGTTTGTTGTACTAACAGGCTGAGCAATCAATCCGTTTGTTACACCAGAGGACAAAACTTCTGCACCCAAAACGTGGTACGTTAAGATATCTGCTAAGTTTGGTAATGCCAATACTCCTGCGATGTCTGTATTCAAAGCCGCAGCGATATCATCAAATGCTTGATCTGTTGGAGCAAACACTGTGAATGTTCCTGCTGGATCTGTCAAAACTGGAAGTAACTCTGCAGTTACTACCGCCGTTGTCAAAGAAGTAAAGTTGTTGTCAATTGCGACGTCAACTACTGTTTCAACTGGAAGAACAACCGCGTCAATAGAGTGAACTACTCCGTTATCCGCCGTTAAATCCGCACCATTTACTTGCGCTTGGTTAGCATAAACATCTCCTGTTGACGTTTTCGTCAATTTCAACGTTTGTGCCGTGTTTAATGGAGTAACAATAGCACCATTATTTACACCTGCAGCTGGAACTGTTACACCCAAAACGTGGTAAGTAAGAACGTCCGATAAGTTTGGAAGTGCTAACAAACCGTTGATGTCTGTGTTAAGCGCTGCCGCTAGATTGTCAAATGCAGTGTTGTCTGGTGCAAAAACCGTTAGCGTTGCACTTGGATTTTGTAGTGCACCAACCAAACCTTCCTGCTGTAATGCAGCATCTAAATAGGTGTGATTTGGGCTTGTCGCAATAACGTCGTCATAAACGTTTGTTTGTGCATTTACTCCAAGTGCTGTGAAGAACAGCGTCATCGAAAGCGATGCAATTTTAAAGAGAGGTAATTTTTTCATTTTCATAATCGATAGTGTTTAATCTTTTTTTCATTTTGTTCAACAAATCTATGTATTTTTTGTTTAACGTTCCAAATTTTTCTTTAAACAAAATCTTAAAAAATGTAAATGGTTATCATAACTATTTGTTATGTAGCTATTTACGGACTGCTCTTTTTTTAGGGTGAATCTAAATTGGCGCGACGAAACGGTGAGAAAACTCACATGAAAAGTTGCTTGGCGTGAAATTTTCGTCCTTCAATGATCAATAACCATGAGTTTTTCTAACTTCAATACATGAAGAGTACGAAGTTCCGTTTTTGGCAAAAATGGCTGACCATTGCGAATATTATGACAATTGGTGTTGGTCTTTTGTGTGCTTTTGCGGGGAATTCTATCTTTTTTGAGGTTCACAATAATCAAACACAAGAGGTTTTCTTCCCTGGTAAAGAGTTTAGTCCAGAAGTACTCAACATGAAAAACTGGTTATTCGGAATTATTGGTGGAACCATTGTCGGCTTTCACACCTTAATGGTTTTTATTTCGGAAAATGCGTTTAAGAAAAAAGAGCGCTGGGCATATTATGCCATGTGGTTTGGAATGATTTCGTGGTTTTTTATTGATAGTAGTCTTTCCTACTATTATGGAGCAGTTCACAATGTTGTTTTGATCAACTTGCCAGCCTTGGTGATGATCGGGTTGCCGTTGGCCATGACGTGGAAGGCGTTTAAATAATTTCTAAAAAGGGTTATCTCCCCTCGAATTTTTAGGTGTTTTTCAATATCGGCCACTTCAATTCACAACCCACCTTTCATCGAATTCTTCGACTAATAACACCTAAAGTAGGTAGGTGAAAATCCTCTGATCTAAGTATCATTTGCCCATTCATGCTTGATACTTTTACCTCATCCTTAATCTTCGCTAACAGCGCAGTTAATCCACTAACGATCAGGAGGTAAAATACACTTCTCTGGTCGGGCATGTACACAATAAGGATGTCAAACAATTAAAATTTTAGTTATGAAAACACTTATTTTCACCTTTCTTGCGCTGATTAGCTTTCACGGTCTGTCGCAACATGTTTCCAACGAAACGAGTCCAATGCAGCAAACAGTTTTATTGCAAGCAGACCAATTTTCACCAATTCAAGAAAAGTCTGTACAGCGAGCGTCAAGTGATATTGCTCTGCTTCCTTCATTTGAACAGACTTCATCAATTTCTATTAATCTTCAGGTTTTTCTTAAAACGAAACCGAAAACTCTCAATGCTCAACTTTTGAATAAATCTAGTTCACACATAATTCAATTGGTTCAAGATTCTCATGTTGACCCCTTGGATCCAGCGATTTATTTCAGCCCTGTCGAACTCATCGGTGGTAGTACCAATTATACGCTCGTTCTGAATACGGATCAAATCAATATCGATTCTGTTTTTGTCAGAGCCTTAGGCTTTCATAAGGTATCGTCTTTCTCACCTATTGATAATGAAGGAACCCCGAGCATAGCAAAAGATTACACGAATTGTACATGTAGTCAACCATCTCATACTAATAGAAACGGTTGGGGATGCCCTCAAGGATTATGGGGAACTACAGCTACCCTTCCAACGCACCTCGTAGTTCATCACGAAGGAGTTGGGCCCAATACTTCAAGCAACTGGGCTAATCGGGTCTATGGAATATGGAATTACCATGTAAATACCTTAGGTTGGTCGGACATTGGTTACAATTGGCTAATTGACCCTAACGGTGTGATTTATGAAGGGCGATACTCTTCTTCTTCTGGTGATCCTCAGGGAGCTCACTGGGTGTGCAACGCGGGATCAATGTCTGTATGTATGCTCGGCGAATACTCGTCTACTACCATAACATCTCAAGCCAAAGCTAGTTTGGAAGAGCTACTGGCCTGGAAAGCGTGTGACCAAACAATTGACCCCGTAAGTAGCTCATACAACTCTGCGCAAATGGCAACTTTGAACAACATTTGTGGTCATCTCGACGGACCTTGCTCAAGCACGGTGTGTCCTGGATCTGGACTTTACTCCCAACTCCCTTCTATACGTTTAGGTGTGCTAGCTGAAATTAACGCTTGCAGTCCTGGCGGCGGTACAGGTGAAGATATTTTCTTAACCAACGTATCCGTTTCAAACAACACACTAGCGGCAGGAGACAATTTTACGGCTTATGCCACACAAAATTATTCGGGAAACCAAACTACTTCTCAGCTACCAAGCTTTGATTTGGATTATTACCTTTCAACGGATTGTAATTTAGATAATAACGATGTTCTCTTGGGAGGAGATATCTCCAGTATTGGAAGTAATGATCTATTCGATGATGAATACGAAACGTTGACCATTCCACCTGGAACAGCTCAGGGTAACTACTTTATACTCTTTGCAGCAGACAATGATCAGGAACTTCAGGAGTCCGATGAGAGTAACAATATTGTCTGTATTCCGATCACGGTTGGAACACCCTCTGGAGAAAACATCTTTTTAACGAACGTTTCGGTTTCAACCGCTACATTATCACCAGGAGATAGCTTTACGGCTTATGCCACGCAGAATTACTCAGGGAATCAAACGACTTCTCAATTGCCTAGTTTCGTATTGGATTACTATTTGTCAACAGATTGCAATCTGGATAATAACGATGTGTTTCTTGGCGACGATCTTTCAAGCATAGGGAGTAACGATCCTGATGATCCTGAAAATGAAGATCTAATCATACCGAACGGTACAACTTCTGGAAATTACTACATTCTGTTTGTTGCCGATGCTGATGATCAACTTGTGGAGGTAGATGAAACCGACAATGTGGTGTGCATTCCTATTCAAATAACCACTCCGCCTAACCCTTGTGATGTTCCCGCAAATCTTTTGACAAGCACTATTTCTCAAGTATCTGCCGATCTCAATTGGAGCGCTTCAAGCAACGCATCGAGTTACGAACTGCAATGGAGAGAAGTTAGTGCATCTATTTGGATCGATGAAACACCAACAAGCAATTCTATCCAGCTAGGTTCTTTGTTGTGCGAAAGTACGTATGAATGGAGGGTTCGTTCCGTTTGCGGCGGGGGCACATTTAGTGCATGGTCAACAGCAGTGACTTTTACTACGAACGATTGTAATCCAACCGGCTGTGATGCTCCAACATCACCACAAACGATTAACATTACAAGTACGTCTGCAACCTTATATTGGACTGAACCTATCGGAGGAACTGATTACGAGTCACAATGGAGACAGGTTGGAGTGCCCAATTGGACAATTGAAATCTCACAGGACTACTTCGAGAATATTTCAGGCTTGGCATTCAATACAACATACGAATGGAAAGTTCGAACAATTTGTAATAATGGCGGCTTTAGTGATTGGTCAAACATCGTTTTATTCACAACTGATGATTCCGTTAATGATATCGAAGAAGCAGACATTCATAACGTATCCATTTATCCGAATCCTACATACGATATGCTTCACATCAACAATTGCATGGGAATGTCACTGGAATTGGTAGATAACATTGGAAGAATTGTCCATGAACAAACCTGCTCGGAAAATGATGTCGAAATTGATCTTTCACACTTCGCGGCTGGAACATATACCTTGTTTTTCAGCGTAGATCAAATCAACATCATTTCAAAAGTGATCAAGCTGTAACAATGACAGTATAAAATAGTGAGTTGCGCAGAAGTTTAACTTTTGCGCAACTTTTGTACTTACCAAATTCTTTAATGTGCAATCGCCAATTTTCTTACCTGCATTCTTCCTAAAGCATCCTCGATCTGTACTACATACCATCCTGCATCCCAATCTGTCGTATTAATAGTCAGAGTCAAGTCTTGCGTTGAGGTTTGATGCACTTGCTTTCCTGCAGCGTCCAACACGCGTACTTCCGTTCCTGGTTGAAGCCCGTCTATGTGCATTTGGTGATCTGTTGGATTCGGATAAATACTTATTCCTAGCGTCTCTAACTCAAGTGTATTCAACACTGCACAGCTATTCACCTTACTGGACATCCATGCCAGAGCAGTGCTGAGTGCAGGCAAAACACAGTTTCCATGGTCCAACGCACCCATATCCATTGATGTTACATCAGTCGCACCATTACTATTCATATAGCTCTCAGCAGTTAAGGCATTATTGAAATCTACTTGTTCATCATTGGTACAATAGAACATTTGCACAGGCCGAGTTGGCACCCAATTGTGATTATCGTTGTCGCGCAGTGCAATCCACAGGGGATGATTCAAGGTGTCATTTAAGAAATTAGTCAAAACGGAATCCTGAATGAGATCAGAAAGCTGAGTAGGCAAAAGAGGGTTCAAATCACCCATGCCGTATGTCGTATTATTTCCATCGAAATAAGGAGGTACCACCGCATCGTAAGGCGACTTTAAGATATCTGAATAGGTAGTGTAAATGTTACCATAAGCCAATTCAAAACTAGACAATAAGTACACCACATATCCCGGATTCGTGTAGGGATCATTTGATAAGAGTAGTTCACTTTGATCTCCCGATAAATCGTACGGTCCACTTGCAGGAGCAGATGCTACGATATTGAACTCGGCCAATAGGTTATTATCTTCTACGTACTTGTGCGTAGCCATTGCTGCGTGACCTCCTTGAGAATATCCTGTGATCACTACTTCTCCATTATCTACAATGGACAGAGAATCTGACAGAAACAATCGAACGGCACGAATCATATCAAGGGCAGCAGTTGCCTCACTCTCAGCGTGAACGTATGGGTGCAGTCCTGGACTATCTCCCATGCCCAGATAATCAGGAGCACAGGTTACGAATCCTTTAGATGACATCAACTTAGCGATGATTGCCTCGCCATTATTTCTTGAAGGAACTTCCTCTTTGTTTAAGGATGTACCATGCTGATAAACTCCAATCGGAAGTGAGTCGCATGGTGTATTGAGGGGAACGGCCAAACCGCCAGAGGCAATGGTACTGTTTCCATCTACATCCGTAGTTGTGTAGACAATTTTATAGTAGTCTACATCGTAATCTGGCACAACCTGAGGAAAGAGATCCAGCGAACTAATAGTAGAATTTTCAAGAAATGTTACTGAAACTAAATTTTGAGCATGTGAAATTCCCGTGCCGATTAGCAGTAATAAGGGTAGTATGATTGTTTTCATGGATGTGTAGTGTGTGAGCTGATAAAGTTATGAAAAAACGTCAAAATAGCTCTTCCATAGTTTAGGCGCTAAGCGATTGACCTTGTCTGATCTCAAAAATAAAATTCCGCTCCCCCCTCATCTTCTTCTCAATTACTTCGTTAAACGCAAAATCATTCAACTCAGCAATGCGTTGAACCTCGGTTAAATCACAATCGTCGGAAAGCACCATAAACACATGCGAAGTGTCTTTCAAATAAGGCGACATCGTTGCAAACAAACGCTTGAAATAATCAAAATTCTTCCCGCAAAACCATGCACGCTCTGCGTCATTTTCAGGTTCTTTTGGATAGTACGGAGGGTTAATTACAATGAAATCAAATTGTTGTTCTGGAATTTCTTTGAACAAGTCGGAAAGCTGTGTTCTTATCCTCGCATCATTATTGACCGCATTGCGCTGTGCATTTTTTATCGCTTCAGGATTGAGGTCGGTAGCCAAAACATCCGCTCCTTTCTGTGCGGCTAGCACACTGATCACACCAGTACCGCAGCCCAACTCTAAAAAGGAAGATCCTTTCAATTCTTGCATTTCCAAAAAGGACAACAAAAAGCGTGTACTAAAGGTAAAATGCGGAAAGAAAACTCCCGGCAACACAACCGCTCGAATGGATTTATACCGAAATTTTCGTTCCTTCTTGAAATAGACTTTGACAAACTGCTTCAAAAAAGGGGAAACTATTCTTTTCTTAAACCACTTCATTATTCGGAGTAAAAACCTTCGATTTCTGGTTGACGGTATTTCCAAATTTTATGCATCGCCTTGATCTCATACGGATAATGATATACGCCAGTTTTGTAACGCCACCATGCGCTTGCTCTTAACATGGATTTCTTAATACCCTTCACTCTGAAGTCCGAGTTCGTTGGATAATATCCATTGAGAACTGTTTCGAAGTTCTTGATCTTATTCACCATTTTTGGGGTGAGCCAAGGCGTTAATGGATTCTTTCTCAAATCGAAATTCTCCCATGCAGGGTTCAACCAATCCTCTAGACCCTCTGGAAATTTGAATCCAGCTTGTGTGATCATTTCGTAGAGTTCAGATCCTTCCGTAGGAACTGGGCTGTATAAATAGATGATAATTTCTGTATTGGGATTCAATCGTTTGATCTCTTTGATAAATGCAATATCGGCATCGATCTGCGCCATGATTTCCTTTTCGGAATCTCCTGGAAGACCTAATACGAATGAGTACTCGGGAACAATGTTGAACTTTCCTAAACGAACCGCAAAATCTCTAATCTGCTGAGCCGATTGAGTTCCTCCTTTATCCATCTTTTTCAAGACCTCATCGCTACCTGTTTCCGCTCCAAGGAAAATCATACAGCATCCCGCATCACTCATCAACTGCAAGTCCTCATCGGAATATTTGTTGATTGTGTCAATTCGACCTTCTCCCCACCATTTCATGCCTTCGTTGAGCATCAGTTTGGAGAATTCAACCACACGCTTTCTGGAAGTAAAGAAGTTATTATCGTGAAATTCAATGGCATCGATTCCGTTATTCTCTTTCAACCACTTTACGTCGGCGTATAAATTCTCCGCTGATTTTCCTTTCCATCTAGCGTTGTAAATGGGAACAACTGCACAGAAAGAACACGTAAAAGGACAACCGATACTTGAATGGTAAGCCATGGTTTTTCTTCCCATGAAGGTCTTCGCCAAATAGTCATTCAGACTGTAAAATGAATCCAGATAGGTGTATGGTAACTGTGGTAATTTGTCTTGATCCAGCAATTGCTCAGGCACCGTCTTGACAATTTCACCTTCCTCATTTTTATAAATGATATTTCTGATCAAATTATACGGCTGATTCTCTTCCAAAGCATCCAACAAAGCTGGAAATGCTACATCTCCTGGGCCGTTAATTACAAAGTCGACAAAGCCACTTTCCAATACTACTTTGAACTGATTCGCTGCGAAATATCCTCCCCAAACAATCACTACGTCTGGAAATTGCTCACGGATTTTCTTGCTGAATGGGATCGCTTCCTTCAATTGAGGGCCTGGCATCACAGTCGCACCAAAATATTTGAAATTTCCTGTTTGTAATTTCTCTTCGATTACTTTCCAAGGGTCGGATTCCATGTTTCCATCCACAAAATCGAACTCGTACTTTCCATAAATGGATGCTCCGACCTGTAATATGGAATTGGGGATGCGGTGCTTCCAGTTTGCACTACGCGGATTAAATAGTATGACTTTATTCTTCAAAACATCTGCAAATTACGGAAACCAAACAAGATTTCAGACTTGCAAGCAATGAACTATTACTATTCTACACTTCTGAGTTGAAATATTCGCTTTTAAAGCACTCGAAAAGGCCATAATTCAGCCATTCTGACAAGCGCGTGTATGATCTTCCCTGTTTTTACGTTATCTTCGATATATGGTACACACATTTCATATTGATGATTCAAACGAAAAAGCCAAGGCTCTTTTGGAGTTCTTACGTACTTTGGAGTTCGTCAAAGAGGATAGTCGTGAATTTGTTCTGACAGAACAACACTTGGAAATTCTTGAAGATAGAAGATCAGATAGAATGAATAGAAAAACCAAGACTCATAGTTGGGAGGATGTGAAAGATTTTGCTAGAAATCGAAAAATTGTCTAGTAACAACTAACTATGAAGAAATCTCTCACTATTCAAGTTGAGGATCGAGCGAAAATTGAAATCGCTGATGCTTACGAATGGTACGAAGAACAAAAACCTGGACTTGGAGAAACATTTTTCAAAGCCTTTGAAAAGACGATGGATTCCATCAAGAAAACTCCTGAAGGTTATGAGGAGATTCGATACCATAGACAAATTCCAATTAAGAAATTTCCGTTTGTAATACTTTACGAAAGAGTTGATCAGGTAATTTATATTGACGCAGTCTTCCACACAAGTCGAGATTCAGAAGACAAGCCCAAGTAGTTTAACTTAAGGTCGGCTCTATAACTACAATGTTCTTTTTTACCTCCGTTCGGTCGAATAAAGCCCTGATTAGGTTAAAGTAAGATACCAAAAATCAATATCCGCTACCGAGCATTTTTGCGTATTTTTGAACTGATTCCAAATTTTGAATTCATTTTCTCGTTTAATAAATATCGAACTAGTGCTCTGCTCGGGTTAGGAATAATCTTTCTGATCTTGTTAAGTGCATGTGCAAGAGATAAAACGGAGCCCTACCAAGTCGATCATATTGTGTTAAAATGGCACAAGTCCTACAACAATGATTCCTTCGAAAAGTCGATTATTGGATTGAACTGGGCGCTGTCTCATGTTGGAGCGAAGTACACGATTCAAGCCAGTGAAATCTCATCCAACAAAGAAACTATTCAGGTTTTTCCAGAAAGATGCGGATTGACAGTTCAGGGCGAAACAACTTTGACACAACTTCATCAGCGCATTACGGAATCGATTTCCTATGTCGAAAACGGATACATCGACATTGGTCATTACGTAGCATTATTGATTGGCTCTTCCGAACACTATTACCGATTGACAAATGTTCCAAATACGCTTTCCGAATTGGAAAGTCAGTATAGTTTTTCTCCAGAAATCGGATATCTCAACAATTCAGAAATCTCTGTACAGCACCGCAAAATTCTATTTTCCGATCAAAACAACTTCAATCAATTATTCGTTTCGCAGGAGGTTGATTCTGTTACAGGGCAAATTCTGGAGTTTGAAACATTGGATTTGATGGAAAACGGTCAACCCAGATTCGGAGTCTATGACGCATCTGGAAATCGAATTGTGGGAGCCGCTCCGAGCTTAGCGACTGCTGGAAAACCAGGGAAATGCATGTGGTGTCACGAATCCAGCATTCAACCTTTGTTCGGTCTACAAAATGTGCAAGCGGGATATCTAAACCCTGTTTTGCTCGGAGATACGCTGGTTTTCTTTCGAAATGAACACAAAAACAGTCAAAACCTGTTGTCAGAAGGAGTGAATTATCAAGATCTAACGGAGCACATTTTGATGGAATTGCTGTATATCTCATACATGGAACCATCAGCTGAACGATTGGCATTAGAGTGGAACATGACGGAATCTGAAGTTGTCAATTTATTGATCGGACTTCCCATGCATGAGCAAGAAGAGTTTACGTTTCTGGGTATGCTATATGATCGAGAAGATGTAGAGAATTTTGCTCCGTACTCCGCCTTACCCGTATCGTCAAGTGTTAGAGAAGTTGTTGGAAACGAGGTGAATCATTTAAACTAATTGTCTTGATGTTTTCTACTCACTACTCTCTTCTACTTGTATCCTCTAGTGAGAAATAATAAGCTCTTCCATCATTGTTCCTGTTTGCAACTGTAATTTCAACCAATACCTACCTGATGATAAATTGCTTGCGTTCAATACGCCTGTTTCCGAGTTAAATTCAACCGTTTGTTCTCGACCAGACACGTCAAAGAGGATTAGCGCCTCAATCTTTTCAGAGCTAGACAAATTGAAGAATCCCGATACTGAAGGATTGGGATATACTTCAATAGTACTCACTTCTATTTCAGTCAAATTCACATTAGAAACCGTATCGACTACCTCTACTACAAATGTTTCCGCCGTAGCATTACCTGATGGGTCGATCGCTGTTAAATCAACAGTATACGTTCCGACTGTATTGAATAAGGTTTGACTCAAACTTAGAGACATGGAACAGTTATCGGAACTTCCAACGTCAATATCCTGAGGAACGATGGTGTATGGGTCACTGTCATCGAGGTTAACCGTAATATTCTGACCCAAAACAATCGGCGAAATGGTGTCTAAAACCGTAACGGTAGAAACATCACTTGATGAATTCCCGTAATCATCCGTTGCAGTCAATGTCACAGTGTTAGTTCCAATTTGGCTGCAATTAAAGGTAGATTGACTCAAACCAATATTGCCGATGTTGCAATCATCAAAAGAACCGCCATCGATCATGCTGGAGCTGATTGTCACATTTCCAAATCCACCTAAATACACCGTTAAATCCTGCGCGATTGCCGTAGGTGGAACAGAATCAATAACCGTTACTGTTACGCTCGTTGAACTCGTATTGCCATAAACATCCGTTGCTGTGAAGGTTAGTAGGTTTGATCCGACATCATTGCATGTAAAATCGGTAACGCTGACACTTATCGTATCCAAACCACAATTATCTGATGTACCATTATCCAGAGTATCAGCTGTAATACTTGCCATTCCTTGTTGATCCAAATACACACTGACGTTTTGCGTAGCAACATTGGGCCCAATGTTATCAATTACCGTGACCGTCGAAGCGCAACTAGACGTGTTACTTGATTGATCTCCAACAGTTAATGTGATTGTGTTCGCACCAAGATGACTACAATTGAAGTCCGTTTGTGAGAGCGTGTAACTTACAATACCAATGTTATCAGTACTGTTGTTATCTATAAATGATGAATCAATACTGGCCGTTCCGAGAGCGCTCAAATACACAACAGTGTCGAAACAATTCGCAATTGGAGCTTGTAAATCACTGAATGGCGACTCAATGGCTCCGCAATCTACCAATGACTGTTGAATGCGCGTATTGTTTAGGTAATCGACCGTGAAACTCGCTGCTGCTGCATTATCTCCGTAACTTATCGCAGATGATGTGGACTGCAATGAATAATCGTATGATGATGCATCAAACGGAGATATGGCCAGAGTACCTGGGCTCACAAATATAGGGTCGGCAGTGGAAACGTTTGTTCCTGTCGTGTAACCATTTTCCACTATACAATGAGCAACACTATTTCCCGGTTCGATTTGTTCATTGGTTCCGGTCATATAATTTCCGTAAATAATACTGTTGGTAATGATAATTGCTGCGTTGGCATTTCCAATACATTCCGCGGAAGGAGTAAACGGCGTCGTATTGCTATTATGACAAATTGTTGAATTGGTAATCTTCGATGCACCTTGTGTTGAAGCAAAACTGTTAATAACCGAACTGGAATTGTTATTGATTTTATTCCCAACAACCAATGAATTGTTTAGCTGAAAATTAGTTGTACTATTATCAATAAACATCAGGTCACCGCTTGTTGCTACGTTATTCGTGATCAGTGTGCGTTCCATAATTAATTCGGGACCATCAAACTTAAACACTGCACCGCTGTTAGAACTGTTACCGATAAACTGACAATCATACATATCAATGTATGAGTTCGAACCATTGTCCGCGTACATGGCAGCACCTTCTGAAAACGCGGAATTATATAGAAACTCACAGTTATGAAACTCTATATTAGACTCATCTATGTGTACCGCTCCACCGTAGTTGTGGGCGTAATTATTAAAGATGATAAGGTTTCTAAATGTTAATAGCGGGCCCGAATTATCATCGATGTACATGGCAGCGCCACGTCCTGAACTTGCGGCGTCATATCCCGATAGAATTCGAAAGCCATCCATGGTAAAGGGAGCCGTGAAATTGAGGATTCGAACAATCTTACGTGTATTGTCGGTATTATCACCAAGTTGTCCAATATCACCCGAAAGTGTTGTAGGGTTTGCCGAAATATTCCTTTGACTAATTGCTGTTTCCGTTCCGTCAAATCCACCGTAGAGATCCACTCCATTTTTCATCACAAAGGAAATCGAACGATCTGTACTAGTCGTAGCCTTATATATTCCTGTCGCTACCCAGATTTCATCGTTAATAAAGGCAATACTGAGTGCGACCTGCAGATCAGTATAGGCATTCGCCCAGCTTGTTCCATTGTTAGATCCTGTGGCATTGACATCTACGTAAATTGTTGCAGAATATCCATTAAACAGAAAAAACAGCAGGAGTGTGGTCAAAAGGTGTTTCATTCGAACAATTTAATTTAGAGCTAATTTAGCGCTTATTATCCTAATAAATGGTCGTTATCATTAGGTGGTCGAACGAACTTTACACATTCAAAACACAACAATGATTTAGCACAAGTTACATCGGAAAGGAAATTACTCTTTGACCAAGACATGCTTGTAATTACGAACGGCAAATTTCAGTGTCTGCCAGAAGCTTCTTTTCTCTGATTTCGTGTACACGTAAAAATAGATTAGACCAAACCAAGCTCTGAAGAAGAAGTTCGGTCGGAGTTTTATCAAACGTTTGATAAAACGGAAAGTCCAAGGCCACAAAACAGCTGTTTGGAAGAACTTCTGAAGGTTCTGCAATTCGCGTTTGTGCTTTAATTCCAATTGCGAAGACATGAAAAAGGACTTATCCAATTCCTCCACAGAGAAAGTTGGACTTAAATAACCTTTCGCCAACGCGTAATCTGACAATTCTGTTCCTGGGAAAGGAGAGAATATCGAGCACCATGGATAATCTGCTTTGATTTTGATATTCAATTCAACTGTTGAGAATGCATCTTCCAGTGTTTCATCTGGTAAGCCCACAATATTATATGTTCGGAATGTGATTCCCGCTCTGTGAAGCAGGTCAGCAGCTTTTAAAATTTGCTCATCCGTCAATTGCTTTTTTAATACTTGATTACGCAATTTTTCATTTCCAGATTCTACTCCGAAGAAAACCGATTGACAACCACCTTTCGCTAAATTGAAAGCATAGTCTTCGTCGGCAGCAACCAAATCGGCTCGAACCAAACAGATAAACGGTAGACCGACTTCTTTTTTGTAGCGTTCCAAAAATTCGTACAACCAAGATCGATTCATTCCGAACACGTCATCTGCAAAGTAAATGACTTCGGTCGGTGTATTTTCTTTGAGTTCGATGCACTCTTGAATCACTGGATCAATGTCTCGGATTCGAACGTACTTCCCTTTTCCTTTGTAGAGATCACGCATCGCGTCTTCAAAACAAAACGAACAGTGAAATGGACAGCCTCTAGAAGTAATGATGTTTCGTACTTCGCGCTTCATCTTCTTGTCCAATCGATGATACAATTCCCGATCAGGAAATGGATATTCTTCGTTTGGTTTCTTCAGTTCGCGCAGCGGATTATGCTTCAAGGTTCCTTCTGG
>JBGCDF010000197.1:0-17003 GCA_045105095.1 Crocinitomicaceae bacterium
AGGGTTCGATGCAGAATATGGAGGTCGTATTTCTTCTGTGATGGATATCACATACCGTGATGGAAACAGAAAGGAATTTGGAGGGAAAATTTCTGTTTCTCCATTTATGGCAAAAGCGGTACTCGAAGGACCAATGGGAAAACAAAAAGAAGATGGTCGACCACCAGCAGGTTCGTACATTTTCTCTGCAAAACATAGTTTGATCAATAATACTTCAAAAGAGCTCTACCCTCGAATTAACGACGGAGGGGGAATGCCATTCATGTTTACAGATGTATATGGTAAAATGACCTTTAAAGGAGATGGTGGTTCAAAATTCAGTGCTTTTGGATTCCATAACAGAGACAGCGTTAATTACGGAGTTGCTGATTTGGATTGGCAATCATCCGGTGGAGGAATAAACTTCTTATTAGTTCCTTCTAGCTCACCAATCGTAATTAAAGGTCACGTGAACGGTTCTCAATACAGCACTACATTCAATGAAGTAGGATCACCATTGCGATCAAGCTCAATTGGTGGTTTCGACCTTGGATTTGATTTTACATACTTCCTTGCAAATGAAGGAGAATTGAATTATGGTATCAACATAAGTGGTTTCAATACGGATTTTGAAACATATAACGAGGTCGGTCGAAAAATAGAGAATGAAAACTGGACAACAGAAATCGGTGGTTTCTTTAGTTACCGATTCGTTTCTACGCGTTGGGTAATTCAACCAAGTATTCGTTTCCAAGCCTATGCTTCACTTAGTACGATTTCTCCTGAACCTCGTTTAGGAGTTAAATTCAATGCTTCTGATAAATTGCGTTTCAAAATGTCTGGAGGGCGATTCTCTCAAAACTTTACATCTGCTAACTCGGATAGAGATATCGTGAACTTATTCAATGGATTGCTTTCTGCTCCAACAGATGTTCAAAGTACATTCGTTACACAATACCAGAATGAAAGAAACCCAAGAAATGGACTGCAGTATGCATGGCACGCTATCCTTGGATTTGAATACGATTTGACGAAGAAAATTGATGTAAACGTTGAGGGATACTACAAGTACTTCTCACAATTAACAAACATCAACCAGAATAAAATTTACGCGAACGATGATAGCTTCCCAGATATCGATGATGTATTCAAGAAAGACTTCATCCTGGAAAATGGAGAATCGTACGGAGTAGATTTCTTGGTGAAATACTCTGATACTCGCTTATTCATTTGGGGGGTATACTCTTGGGGGAAATCGACTCGCTGGGATGGATTCATTACCTACGCGCCAGTATTCGACCGCCGTCATAACGTGAACCTTGTAGGAACATATTTGTTCGGTAAGAAAAAAGATTTAGAAGTGAGTATTCGTTGGAACCTTGGTTCAGGGCTTCCGTTTACACCAACGGCTGGGTTCTACGAAGAAAATAACTTCTCAGGAGGTGTGACGACTGATTATACAACGACTAACCCTAATTACGTATCGACAAACTTAGGTGAGTTTAATAGTTCTCGTCTTCCATACTACCACCGTTTGGACATCACTGTAAAGAAAGGATTCATCTTCAAGAACGATACGAAACTTGAGGTAATCGGATCGATCACAAATGTATATGACAGACAAAACATCTTCTATGTAAACCGTGTAACGGGAGAAACAATCTTCCAATTCCCAGTATTACCTAGTTTGGGTGTGAGCTATAAGTTCTAAGAAGGAACTCAAAGATATTACGAATCCCTTGACTTCTCAGTCAGGGGATTTTTGTTTAGTCCTACTTCCTTATATGATTTGCTGAGAAGGGTGCTTTTAGCGGCGCGCAACAATCAGAACCATAAAGAGTTCCGATATATATCACTGGAAGTTTTTGGGTTCCTCTGGCGAAGTTTTTCATGAAGAGTAATTATGAATGATTGTTTCGGTGAACTATGTGAACAAGAATTTCAATTCTGATCAGTTCCTAATCGAATTTCAGTTCATCGAAATCTTCGATTTCAGACAGAATGAGTAGTTGCTTTTTAGGAAGATCATACCATGTTTCCACGAAATCCTCATCAGCTCCTGACTCTTCCGAATATTTGTTTCTGTTATCCTTGACCAATTTTTTGCGTGACAGGAAATTATAGCTATAGAATTCCTGAACAATCGGCCCTCTATTGTCGCTTTGATCATACCCGATAAGTTTCATCTTACCATCTTGATATCGGAATGTGTAGCGCCAGTATCCATATCTTCCATGGGCATAATGAACGAACAATTTGCCGTTTTCAATCTCAAACCATAACTCTGGGGGGAAGTAAACTCCTCCGTCTTCATTTTCCGCAGAGAAGCAATTCAAATTTTCGGTAACGATATTTGACTTAACGCCTTCGGACAAGGATATAACGATTCCTCTTCGATTTCGATCAACTAGGCTGTCAAACTGATTCATTTCCCAGTTCTTGGGGTTAGTTCCTTTGGTCATTACTACGTAATCCTCCAATCCATCACCATTGAGATCACCACTAATAGAATCAAACAAGATGTAGTCCTTTTGGACTAACGCATGATAAGGATTGATTTCAGGTAATTCCTCAGATCCGTATGATGTCGAATCTTCAGTTTGTTCAGGAATTTCCACCGCTAACTTCTCACCAGTGCCTTCAGAATTACTGGACTTACATGAAGAAGTAATCTCCAGAGCTGAAATTATGACTATAAAAAAAAATATGTGCTTCCTCATGTTACTTTCTCCAGTGTCTCATGGCTTTTTGCTGATGAGAATTAGGATTCTCCACCAATTTCAAGCTGTATCTATTATAAAAGAAACGATGAACTTCAGGGAGAGTAACCGTAATCATTCTGCCTGAGCGACGCACCGTCAGTTTCTTTGCATCATCATGGAAATACTGGAGCCATTTGTTGAGTTCCCCATCACAGTGATAATCGTTTACCGCAATGATTTCGTCTTCCAGCATCAAGCCAGCAGTTTCCGCAGGTCCTCCTGGAAACATTGCTTTGATGGAAAATCCATGTGTTGTTTTTAGCGCTTTGAATCCCAATCGCCCCTCAGCATACACTTTAGAGGGCTCGTGGCACAATTCGATTCCCAAGTAATCTAGGCTATCTACTAAAATAGACTCGAATGGACGCGTTCCATGAAAATAGTCATCAAAGAACGACTGAAACGATTTCCCTGCAATGGATTCTATCGTTGATTGATAATCTTCAGCGCTTACACCTTTGTTTTGCAGCGCGAAATTGAAGAACAGGCGTTTCATCACCTCATCCAATCCGTATTTATCTCCTGTCTCGCGGCGAATCATCACATCCGTCACGAAGGCCAACAAACACCCTTCAGTATAAATCGAAACTTTTCGTCCAGGGGCGCCTGCCACATATCCATCCAACCATGTATCAAAAGATGATTCCGCCACTGAGTAATGGAACCGACCTGAGTTATCAAAGTGACGTTGCAATTGAGTTGTCAATTCTTTGAAGTATTGATCTAAATCGAACACACCGCTTTTCAGCAAGAATAGGTCTCCTTGATACGTCGTTACTCCCTCACAAATGTATCCCAACTGTGAATAATTCTCTTTCGTGAAGTCGTATGGATACATCTCAATCGGGCGAATTGCTTTCACATTCCATGTGTGATACAACTCATGAGAACTCACCCCTAACAATTCTGAATAATACTCCTCGAAAACCGCGTAAGATGGCCCTAAAAATATCACCGTAGATTTCTGATGCTCTACTCCATGATATCCCTTGTATGGTACGATTTGATTTAAGAAATGATATTCCTTTACTGGAAACTCAGAAAACTTCTCAATCTGCGAAACCGTAAATGCCTTAAAATCTCTGATCAGCCGACTCCAGTCTGGCTTTACCTCTCCATTGAACCAAACATAAAATAGTGTCCCTCCTACTTCGTAGGTTTCGTGTTGAAGACCTCCCGAAGCAATAAATGGTGTATCCAGTAACTCCTCTGTATTCTCAACCGTCCACTTCTCTCCCGCCTTGGTCATGGAAGAAGCAACTTCCCATGCTTCAGGTATATTCAGTGCAATTTCAACTTGCTCGTTGTAAGTTTCTTCTGTGAATACACAGCAGTTGACAGGGTTCACATAGAGTTGTGTCTCATCCAAAAAAGTAGACCCCGCATTCAATTCTGCCGCGTAGTAGTTGTACTCAACGCGAATAGTATCTGTTTTTGAAGTATCGACTGACCAACGGTCTTTGCTTACTTTCTCTGCGGAAACCAGTTGATTATCCTTACCGAACACTTTGAAGTTTCGCACATTCTTTGCAAAGTTTCCTAATTCATATCGTCCTGGCCGCCAAGCTGGAAGCTGAACAAAAGTTGTCTCTTCGGAAGAAGAAAAAGTGGCTGTAATATGAATGTATTGTTGATTGGAATTCGTGCTATCGAAAGTAAATTGAACCATGTAAGATCGTTTTTGGTAAAGTTAACAATTGGATTCTTTTGTTGAGTTAATTGATGAAATTCTGATGGAAACAATATGGGACTTAAAGTCCCACGTTTTGTGAAAACGTACCATTTTTTGTATTTTTGGTACATATTAATTAAATATGGGACACAAAGCACCACATCCAGAATTGACGAATTTACCTCTTCCAAAAGAAAAGTACGAAACGATTGCCATATTGAAACAAGCATCGATTTCGGCTAGTCTTTTGGGGGAAATGAAAGGAATTGCACACACACTTCCTAATCAATCAATGTTGGTGAACGCCATTGTTTTACAAGAAGCAAAAGACAGCTCAGAAATTGAGAACATTATCACCACTCACGATGAATTGTACGAAGCCATGGCTTCTGAAAAGAGAGAGATGTCCGCCTCCACTAAAGAAGTAATCAATTACCGCGAAGCTATTTTCAAAGGGTTCAACCTGATCAAAAAGAACGGCATCCTCAAATTGAAGGATCTTCTATACCTACAAGAAATGATTGTCGAAAACGATGCTGGTATCAGAAGTATACCCGGAACTGTGCTTCGAAATGATGTCACCGGAAAAATTGTCTACACACCGCCTCAGGACAAAAAAGTGATTCAAGATTTACTAGCAAATTTCCTGGAACATTTTAATCGAGACGATAACGATACCTCTCCCCTTATCAATTTAGCTATTCTCCACCATCAGTTTGAGAGTATTCACCCGTTTTACGACGGAAACGGAAGAACTGGACGGATATTAAATATTCTGTATCTGATCATGAATCAGCAATTGGATTTACCGATTCTCTATTTGAGCTCATTCATCATTGATCACAAGAAAGATTACTATCATTTATTAAATAAAACGAATGCTTCCACCGATTGGGAAGAATGGATCGTTTTTATGTTGAAGGCAGTCGAGGAAACAGCACGAACTACTATTCAAAAGATTTCAAACATTCGCGATCTTCTTGAAGAAACAATTCATTTCACACAGGAAAATGCCCCTAAGATTTACCGTAAAGAGCTGATAGAATTACTCTTTGAACAACCCTATTCGAAGATTGATTTTGTGACACAACGAATTGGATTAGAACGAAAGGCTGCTGCACGACACTTAAAGAAGATGAAGGAAATTGGTGTTTTGGAATCAGTTAAAGTGGGAAGGGAGACGATCTATATTAATCGTAAACTGATGGATATTCTTGAGTAAAATGAGAAAATACGAACCCTACAATCCAAATGGAGACCCACACAAGAAGGAAGTGTTGATGACGAATCGTTTGTTCATTATTTCATTGACTATTTATGCGTTCCTTATTCTTTTTATCGTTTTCCCAATTGATTTGATCATTTCAGAAAACCTAAATCGCGGATTTCTTCTGACACTGACTTTTACCGGGTTTTGCATAAATGTAGCGGGGTTTGTAAAAGGAATTTATGAGCTTAAAGCAAATCGGGAAATGGCGATCAACGGAATTGTTGGAAACCTTGTTGCAATTCTTATTGTTTTATCCATCATAGGATATATCATTTATTTACTTTCGAACTTCCCTCTGTATAAATAAATTAGGACTAAAACGAGGGCACTAATTACAATTTGTGTGAACAAAGAATTTCAATTCAACTACAACGAAGCCCATTTTAGAGAGAAGATGACTATTCTTTCTGAGAGAATACTTCATAAACCTTCCAATGGAAGTTACATCATGTTGATCGCACTGTTTCTTCTATCCGGAAGCGTATTCTTGATCCTAAATTCAGAAGGAGCTGGAATTATCGTTGGCCCACTAATGATGATTGTTGGGGTTGTTTTCGCTCTCCGTCTGATCCGCTATTATTACGAGCAAAAAAAATACAAGCAGGCTCTCAGGCAGAACATCGAAGAAAGTGTTCAGCGTTTGAATGCTACAGATGGAGTTATTCGTGTTTCCTTTTATGATGATTACTTTTTTTGTGCAGATGATGACAAAACAATTGAATTGAAGTGGGATGAAATACATTCATACTTGAAAATAGACGGCTATCTATTCATTGTTTTTCACATCGATCCCTTTTCCTTCTTCACACTTAGTTCGGTCGACATATCACACACAGAATTTCAGCGAGTGATTAAATTCGTAGAAGAGAAGCTCACCTCACATGCATTAGCAAATCATCAACCCAAAGAGAAGGATGTTAATGCTGAGTTACTAGACAATTAAAGGAATACATATCAATGGGAACAATCGATTCTAACGACAAATCCTCCAAACCAAAGGAACTTTGGACGGTAAAATTGTTACTCCTATCTATACTAGTAACAGTGTTCACAATAATTATATCGACCTTAGATGGAACACTTGGTATTCCCCATCGATACCTAATGTTTCTCATTCCAATTGCACTCATCATCGCATTCGTTTCGAGCTGCGTTGGATTTGTTGTTGGGTTTAATGAACGAAAAAAGAATAAGCGTCAGGCACTATTCGGAATCATCGCAAACCTCGTAGTTCTGATTTTTTACATCATCAGTTTAATCATACTTATTACTATGATTCGATCAGTAAGTCCAATGTAAGCTTATGCTTAAAATTCTTCTTGCTACTACATAAACTAGGACAATTGCAACTCAGACCTTTGTTCATTTAACGTGGAAGGTGATCCATCAAATGTTAAAATTCATTCCCAATGAAACATCCTAATTCATAGGACGTTAGATCATTAAACGAACTTCTACTATCATGAAAACATCCCTAATACTATCAGTATTTCTTCTCGCACATAATACGTTTTCACAAGAAAAAGGATGCGATGGAATTTTGCAAGAGTCGATAATTGAAGCCAACGTTTATTCGATGGACGGAGAAGCAAAAACTAGCGAACGATGCCTTAGTTTCTTTCAATTTCAGTACTTTATGTTTAACCATATTTTCAATTCAAATCCTGGATCTTATGAAAGCAATTGGGTGTTTTATCTTGAAGAGGGAGAAAAACTCTCCATAGATTCGCGATTTGTGTCTGAAAGTATTCAGTGTTTTGATCAGAACGGTTTCATAACAGTACATTCTGGAGAACTTCCAACTTTAGGTATATCCGAATACTCGAAGAGCAATGGCGGGTATAACTATACAGGTCATATTTACACTCTGGAAATAACCGACGCAATTGAATTCGAGATAGCAAGCCCTACTTACCTTGATACCATACATATCGTAGTCAAAATTCAGGAAGTCGAAAAACCTGAACCAGATTTCGCTTTTCTCAATCAAATCAATTTGACGAATAGTGTGATCATTTCAACGAATTCAGAGAACGCCGAAATGGTTGAAATCTATTCCTCAACAGGCGACCTAGTACAAACCCTCGCCGTTTCCGATCAACAAAAAGTAGAATTAGAAGGATTGTCAACTGGGATTTACTTCTTGAGAGCAAACGTCCATGGTGAACAATTAACAGGAAAATACATGCAGTTTTAAAGCGGACGTATTCTACGCGTATCAGTTACTGAAGTTTCTCTTCACCCGCCTACTTATAATTTGATCAAGTGATGAATCTCAACGAATTGCTCTGTAGTGACTTCTATCAAATAGCACCCTGATGGTCCGAGACATTCAAATGACACTTCTTCAGTACTGGCATAATGACCACTGAAAGTAAGCTCTCCCAGAACATTTCGAACAACAATACCAACGCTCTCGGACACCTCTGGTAACTGGATAGTCACGTTCTTGCTTGTTGGGTTCGGAAATATTACCGAGACTGTACCGAACTCATGTTCCAACAATCCTAGTTCTGTTATATCAATACAATCGGAAGTGTCTGAACATGCTCCCTCAGTAATGATTACTGCATAACTTCCATTCGAAGTAAGGACAAGCGAATCTCCTGTTTCTCCAACTATTGGTGTAATACCATTTGTACAATCCAACCATTGCACCGTTCCACTTGTTGTATTGGCAAGAAACGTAGTGTCATCCAACTGAGTGATTGTCGCTACGACTGAATCGATGGTTAAATCCGTCGTTATGATTGAATCGCAGCCCTGACTATTTAGAATGGTGTCCTCGTACACACCTGAATTTGTCCAGTAGTAATTTCCACTGGGCGATTGATAACCGTCACAGCTTGTTATATTCTGTGAAGAAAATGATGAGTTTAAAATTTCCAAGTCCACTGTAATAATAGAATCACAACCATTGATGTTTATGAGTGTATCTTCATAAATTCCAGTAGCATTCCAGAGGTACAATCCACTTGGCGAAAGATATTCATTGCAACTTGTCACATTCTGAGAAGTTGATGTACTCAAAATCTCTAAGTCTATCACAAGGATTGAATCGCAACCATTGATATTTATGAGTGTATCTTCATAAATTCCAGAAGAATTCCAAAGGTATAGTCCGCTTGGCGAAAGATAGTCATCGCAACTTGTCACATTCTGAAAAGTTGATGTACTCAAAATCTCTAAGTCTACCACAAGAATTGAATCACAACCGTTGCCATTTAATAGTGTGTCAGTGTAAATCCCGCTAGAATTCCAAACATATATTCCACTTGGGGAGAGATATTCATCACAGGCGCTAACGTTTAAAAAAGTGGTGTCAGATGGCAGAATTGAAACCGTAAAAGTAATAACGGAATCGCATCCATTACTATTTTGAATTGTATCGTTATAGGCTCCAGAAATTGACCAATAATGATTACCACTGGGCGACAAAAAGCCATCGCACGTGGTTACATTTTGAGATGACGATGTGGCGCTCAGTAGTTCAAAATCAACAGTGATGATCGAATCACAGCTATTCGAATTCAAAATTGTATCCTGATATACACCACTCGTTGTCCAAATTTGATTACCGCTTGGTGAAAGGTATTGGTTACACGATGAGATATTCACGATTGCGTTGGAAGGCGAATAGATCGTTAAATCAATTTCAATAAGAGAATCGCACCCTGAAACACTCGTCAGTGTATCAATGTAAATTCCACTGTTCACCCAATAATAATTTCCACTTGGCGAAGAATATCCCTCGCAGGCCGCTTCAACAATTGTTGTTAGCGTAATATTAGAAGTAAGGTTAATGGTTACAATTGAATCACAACCAACAGAATTAAGAATAGTATCAACATATACTCCCGTTGGGCCGAAGGTGTAATTTCCACTGGGAGAAATATAATAATCACAATTCTGAGAAGTAACACTAATTTGCGACGAGGTGGCTTGCCCAGGAAGAATTGTCAAATCAATCGTAATAACAGAGTCGCACCCTTGCGCGTTATCAATAACATCGTTGTATACTCCAGATTGAGTGTAGAGAATACTTCCACTTGGAGGAAGATAAGATTCGCAGACGGCTACTGTAATATTGGAAAACGTTTGTGTACAATTACTCAATTTATGAATAAAAGCATCTGTTCCTATAATTTGTGCGTATAAAAAAAGTGTGTCCTGACCTGTATTAAAATCAGCAGGAGATTGGAACTGTCCCGTACTGTATACATTCAAGTTTGAATCAACTTCAACCCCGTAGATAATTTCAGAAGGTGCCGTTCCCCCAATATGCTTTGCCCAATTATGCGTTCCATTTTGATCCAGTTTTAACAAGAACATGTCTCCATCAGGATATGAAAACTCGGTCTCTAAATATTGGGTTTGCGGCCCGAGATTAATATCAATTAGCCCTGTAAAATCACCTGAAAAATAGATGTTATTATAGATATCTGTGGCGACATCAAAACCTCTGGTATACGCATCTCCCACATTATATGCCCATAAATAATTTCCACTGGAATCTAGTTTACTGATGAACGCATTGTAGTAAGTCCCTGCATCAATAAAACTAGCGTTCAGACCTGGGTCGAAGTCTACGCTACCGTTGAAAGTACCAACAGTGATTACTCCACCTGAGGTATCTACGGCAATTGAACTACCTCCCTCGTTTAGTGGTCCACTGAGTTGCTTTACCCAAATCAACTCTCCTTGAGGAGTTAGTTTTGAAATATAAATGTCAGATCCTGTTGCTGTAAGTTCTGACGTACCTGGTCCAGGATCGAAATCAACAATACTCGAAAAATTTCCTGTAAAGCAGATATTTTCAAGTGGATCGAGCGCTACTCCAGAAGCCTGATCGTCACCTGATCCGCCGAATTTTTCTGCCCACAAGAGATTGAGATTTGAATCTAGCTTGCACACGAATATATCATCCCCTCCACTTGAAGCTAAAGAATCTGTACCTGGCCCTGGATCAAAATCAAGACTTCCATCAAACCTACCGACGGCAATCACATCTCCGTTCTGAGATAAGGTTAAATCGGTGACGATACAACTTACAGCTGAATTTGCCACGAAAGGAGCAAAATGAGCTACTTTCACAAAGTTCCCCGCGGTATCCAGTTTTAAAACAAAAGGATCGTTGAAATTGGATGGAACTATTTTAAACTCCCCCACGCCTGGATCAAAATCCGTTGTGTCCGTAGGACCAGCAGCTCCAAATCCGCCACCGATGAATAGTTGGTCGTTGTGAATCTTAATGGCAGTTCCGAAGTTCTTGCCTCCTCCTTCTGCGTTGAGAAACTTTGCCCAAACAACATCACCAGCAGAAGTATATTTAGCTACGAATGTCTTCCCTTGGATTAATGCAGTATCGGCGAGTGTATCTTGAGCAGGATTGAAATCAGTAACCCCAGTGAAATAGCCGGTAACGTATGAAGCCCCATTATCACCAACAGTTATATCATATGAAATCACCTGACTGGTGAGGGATTCAATATGAGTCGCCCATTCAAACTGTTGTCCATATAAGACAGAGGTGTTCGAAAAGAACAGCGAGATGAACAAACTAAGTTTGATCAGATTCCTAGTGATAATTTGCATAAGGGCAAAAGTATCAATTTACTGATAGCTCTACGATACGATATCCTCGAAAAGTTATTTAAGCCTTAGAATAGTTGGTTCGCACAAAAGACGCAATCTTAGACTCCGTCTATATCACAATACTCTCGTGCCCAAATTTCTGGACATTGCACAAAATTGAAGGAACTTTACACGTAAAACTCTTCTTGCAATTGAGCAATCTTCGAATCTTTCAAGTACTCATCATAAGGCATCATCTTATCGATCATTCCTGTTGGAGTAATTTCTATGATTCGATCGGCAACAGTGTTCACCAACTCTTGGTCATGAGAAGTGAACAACAATGTTCCTTGGAATTCTTTCATTCCTGTGTTCAAGGCTGTAATTGATTCAAGATCGAGGTGATTCGTTGGTTCGTCCAAGATGAGTAAATTTGCTTTCGCCAACATCATTTTAGACAACATACAACGTACTTTTTCACCTCCAGAAAGGACATTTGCCGTTTTTAACGCTTCTTCTCCTGTGAAAAGCATTCGTCCGAGGAAAGTTCTTAAGTATACTTCTTCACGTTCTTCATCTGTATGAACATATTGACGCAACCAGTCGATCAATTGTAGTTTCTCTTCAAAGAACTCATGATTCTCATTCGGTAAGTATGCTGTTGATATAGTCGTTCCAAAATTGAATTCTCCAGTATCTGCTTCAGCGTGTCCATTCAGAATCTCAAAGAATTTTGTTGTCGCCATTGAATTTCGAGAAATGAAAGCAATTTTATCTCCTTTATTCACTGTAAACGAAACACCTTTAAAAAGCGTTCCATCTGCATTCGAACCTGAAAGATTGTCAACATTTAAAATCTGATTCCCTGCATCACGTTCTTGATGGAAGGTAATTCCAGGGTACTTTCTGCTAGAAGGCTTGATGGCTTCCAAATCCAAGTTATCCAACATTTTACGACGACTTGTCGCCTGTTTGGATTTCGAGGCATTTGCAGAAAAACGAGCAATAAAGTCCTGAAGGTCTTTCTTTTTCTCCTCCGCTTTCTTGTTCTTATCAGCACGCTGACGTAACACCAATTGTGATGATTCATACCAGAATGAGTAGTTACCTGTGAACAAGTTGATTTTATTGAAATCGATATCACAGATATGCGTACAAACAGTATCGAGGAAGTGACGGTCGTGAGATACAACGATCACTGTATTTTTAAAGTCGAGTAAGAAATCCTCTAACCATGAGATTGTTTTCAAATCAAGGTCATTGGTAGGCTCATCAAGTACGAGCAAGTCTGGGTTTCCGAATAAGGCTTGTGCCAAAAGAACACGTACTTTCAAATCATTCGAAAGCTCATTCATGTTCATGTAATGCTTCGACTCATCAATTCCTAAGTTTGATAGCAAGGCCGCTGCATCTGTTTCAGCATTCCACCCTTCTAAATCAGCGAATTCGCCCTCTAATTCTGCTGTTCGCATTCCGTCTTCATCCGAGAAGTCCGGTTTTGCATACAAGGCATCCTTCTCTGTCATGATTTCAAACAAACGCGTATGTCCCATGATCACAGTATTCAATACTTGAAACTCATCGAATTCGAAGTGATCCTGCTTCAAAACGGCCATACGTTTACCTGGTTCCAATACCACGTGTCCCGTAGTTGGATCCTGATCGCCCGTTAAAATCTTGAGGAACGTCGACTTTCCGGCACCATTTGCACCAATAACACCATAGCAGTTACCGTTAACAAATTTGGCATTTACGTCATCAAAAAGAACGCGTTTTCCGAATTGTAGAGAAAGGTTATTTACTGAAATCATTACAAAGAAATTTGCCGCAAAGATACGGTTTTTCTGGTACTTGAACCCGAATTATGCATAGAAATCAGCTATTCAACTAATGCAAGCGAATAGAGCAGTATCGTTTAAAGGAATTGCTACTTCATCCAATGCAGCGTTCTAGAATACAAAAAGATGAATAATCCTGAAAGAATCAAACTAACGATGGGAACCATGATAGGGATGTTCTCTGGTGATACGTAGAGCAACATTCCACCAATTGCCAGCAAGCAGTACACAATATACATGTGGAACCCAAGTTTTCTTCTCCTAAGCATAAATATCACACCGAAAAGCCCAATCAAATATGTCAGTAGTGTGACAACCGATGACAAATAGAATTTATCGTTTGTCTCTTCGGACATGGCCTGTATCTTATCGTAAAAGGCAACGAATTGAGTCATACCGGCTTTTCGCAAATCGCTTTTTAATGTCGCCATATCAACTCGTTGCTTCATGATCTCATCTTCATCGAGTGGACCTGATGCAAATTGGAAGAGCGTTAAAATTAGTGAAAGCCCAATCGAAATAAGACTCAGAATAGATAACACCAATAGCATTGGGGGTCTTCTATCTTCTTCTTGTTGCTCCAAAACTTCAGTCATAGCTAATATTTAAAAATCATTTTTAACGAAATCTACACTTGCACTAATTAACGGGTGTAAGTATATATCTTCTTTCATGAAAGGTACTTTTGTTCGATACGCTTTGCGCAAAGCTTCCAGGTTAGGAGAGGTTTTCTCTTTTCTGAAATCCATCGCTTGAGCCGCATTCAATAACTCAATTCCTTGAACGGAATAACAGTTTTGAACTACGCGGTATAGTTTGGTCGCAGCGTTTGCTCCCATACTCACATGATCTTCCTGTCCATTACTTGAATCGATGGTATCCACCGATGCAGGCATACAGAGTTGTTTATTCTGACTAACAATTGACGCTGCAGTGTACTGCGGAATCATGAATCCAGAATTCAATCCTGGCTCAGCGACCAAAAATGCAGGTAGTCCACGTGTTCCACCAATCAGTTTGTATACGCGACGTTCAGAAATACTGGCCATTTCCGATAATGCGATTGCTAAGAAGTCCATGGCTAACGCCAAAGGTTGTCCATGGAAATTTCCGGCAGAAACAACATCGTCTTCTTCAGGAAAAACTGTTGGGTTATCTGTTACTGCATTGATTTCTCTTTCCACAACGGTGCTACAGTGGTGAATGGTGTCAAAGGAAGCCCCATGCACCTGTGGAATGCATCGGAAAGAATATGGGTCCTGAACATGCTCCTTTTCACGCTCAATCATTTCACTTCCGGCCAACATGCTACGCATGAACTTCGCTACCGCAATTTGCCCAACTTGATTTCGAACTACGTTAACATTGTCTTGAAAAGGATTCAAACGTCCGTCGTAGGCATCCAATGAAAGTGCTCCAATGATGTTGAACTGGCTTGCCAATTTCTTTCCATTGGCTACAGCGTACGTTGCATAAGCACTCATAAACTGGGTTCCGTTTAATAAGGCTAAGCCTTCTTTTGAACGCAATTTTATTGGCTCAAGATTGAACTTTTTCAACAACTCAGCACCAGAAATTCGCTCACCTTTGTAATCCACTTCGCCTTCGCCTAAAAGTGGCAAGGACATGTGTGCCAGAGGAGCCAAATCGCCTGAAGCCCCGAGACTACCTTGTTGATACACAACTGGCAAAATCTCTTCGTTGTAAAAAAACAACAATCGATTGATTGTATCCAACTGAACACCAGAATGACCATGTGCTAATCCGAGTACTTTTAGCAAAAGCATTCGTTTCACGATCTCCGCTGGTGCCTCCTCTCCTGCTCCACATGCGTGTGACAGTACAAGGTTTCGCTGCAGTGCTTCTAGGTCATCTGTTGAAATGGCCGTATTACACAAAGAACCAAAACCAGTATTCACACCATAAATCAGACGATCTGCGTTTTTCACTTTCTCGTCTAAAAAATCACGGCATTTTTGCACAGCTTCAGTAGGAATATCCCCTAATTCAATCTTTTGACCACTCGTGAAAAGTGTTTCGAACTCACCGAGCGTTAGCCATTTATTTTCAATTATATACATATCTTATTCGTTCAATAAATGGATCAATCCTAAAACGTTCACCGATGTTTGCTCACCTGTGTCCATATTTTTCAACTTGATAAAGCCTTCCTCGATTTCATTCGCCCCTAACATCGCTACGTGCTTTACTCCTCTTGAATTGGCGTATTTCATTTGCTTCTGAAGCTTGGCCGGAGTTGGATATACTTCAGAGGAAATTCCCGCGGCACGCAGTTGTTTAACCGCTTTTAAACAGTGCGCTTGCTCCATTAGACCAAAATTCACAAATAGGACGTCCAATCTGTTATCTACTTCGTTCGGGAATAAATTTAGTTCTTCGAGGACATCATAAATTCGATCAGCTCCAAAGGAAATTCCTACTCCAGATACACCTTTCATTCCGAAAACGCCCGTAAGATCGTCATAGCGTCCACCGCCACAAATACTTCCGATGTTCACGCCATTCGCCTTCACTTCAAAGATGGCTCCTGTGTAATAATTCAATCCACGCGCTAAGGTCACATCAAACTCTATCAATTCAGAATTGGCCCCAAGCTCATTTGCTTGTTTTAACACGAATTCTAATTCTTCAATTCCTTTCAGACCAATTTCGCTGGATGACAAATACGATTTCATCTGTTCCAATCGCTGTTCGGTAGTACCAGAAACACCGAATAAAGGCATGATTTTCTTCATTGCTTCTTCAGAGATTCCTTTGCCTTCCAGCTCTTTGATCACTCCGTCCACACCAATTTTATCCAACTTATCGATAGCGACCGTAATGGTAACAATCTTATTTGCTTCTCCGCACACCTCTGCGATTCCAGATAAAATTTTTCTATTGTTGATTTTGATGGTGAAATCTGGAATATTGAGGTTCGATAGTACTTCTTCAAAAAGCAAAACAAAATCTACTTCGAATAGTAAGGAGTCACTTCCTACCACATCAACGTCACACTGATAAAACTCTTGATAACGTCCCTTTTGTGGTCGATCTGCTCTCCAAACCGGTTGAATTTGGTAACGTTTAAACGGAAATGCTAATTCATTTTGATGCTGTACAACGAAACGTGCAAAGGGAACCGTTAAATCATAGCGAAGTGCTTTCTCTGCCAGAGAATTTGAAAAACGAGCAAGGTTTCCCTCTTTCAATGCTTCCAGATCGGCCTTACGCACTTTATCTCCAGAGTTCAAAATTTTAAAAATTAAGCGATCTCCTTCTTCCCCATATTTCCCTAGTAATGTCGATGACAACTCAAACGACGGTGTTTCAATTGGAGAAAATCCATAGGTCTCGAAAGAGCTACGAATGGTATCGAAAATGTAGTTCCTTTTTGCTACTTCAGCAGGGAGAAAATCCCTTGTTCCTTTTGGAGTTGATGGTTTTTGCGCCATTTAGAATTCGTTTGGTGGGCAAAGTTAATAAATTGGATTGGTTGGGTTTGTTCGATGGTCCGATTATTCGATTATCTGATTTTCCGATGGTACGCTGTTGGATTGTTCGATAGCTCGATTGTCTGATTTTCCGATGGTCCGATTCACGATGGTGGTGTGATGGATTTGTTGGATGGTTGGATTTGTTGGATTTGTTGGATGGTTGGATGGTTGGATGGTTGGATAGCTCGATTGCCTGATTCTCCGATTTTCCGATTTTCCGAAGGTGCTTTGCAAGGGCTTGCTCATACATCAGTCTATGGAGCAGGTTGAATGAATGAAAAGCTACCTGACCACCTCTTATTTCACAAATCAAAATCTCTTTTAATTTACTGATTAAGAGATGTTTAAAACCAAAAACCGTTTAAACTTGAATTTATTTGAAATTTAAACCCAACGCTTTTATGATTTTTT
>JBGCDF010000198.1:0-10680 GCA_045105095.1 Crocinitomicaceae bacterium
CTTTGAAATTATATCGGGAAAACCCAGATCGCATATGTCTGGAAATCTTCTACAATTTGAATCCTGAAAATCAGGAAAACCCCTATCTGGAAATTGCTAGAAATACCTTGCAGATTGTCAAAGAGAAACCAGCCAAAGCAATTGAAGCTTTATCGGACTGGCATATCCATAGCATGGACCTGGATGAATGGATCCAAAAATGGGGGCAATCGGAAATTCACTCTGAAATAGATAGTTGGCTCATAATGCACTACAATTGGTGCATTCAAAACGAATTCAACTACACACCGGTCAAAATCATTAACGATTCAGAATTATCAAAACATTACTCACTCGAAGAATTAAGGTACTTCCTTTCTGAGCTAAGTGAGCCTGAAGAGTAGGGTCGTTCTCTACTGATAAAAAATTGCTGCAGCAATAGTCAAAACTCTCGCTTGACTTAAAATGTTCGGGAGTATCGTTTCAATCAAAAAACACAATAATGAAAAATCAATTTTTAGTAATCAAATCATTTATTCTAGGGTTATCCCTATTATTTTCCCTTTCTGCTTCAGCTCAATTTGGCAATTTGAGTGAATACGTGGCAGGGAATGGTCTAACAACATATTCAACGCTCTTTCAGAACCCAGCTAATTTTGCCCCCAAGGCAACATGTGGAACAGTGACTCGGTTCTCTCGGTATCTAGAGGGACAATCTCAGCCGATATCATTACCAAACAATCAATCATGTAATTGGGTTATACGCGATGGTAATGGTGGTAGTACAACACATTATATTAGTCAGAGTCAATGGAATAGTGCCGTTGGTGCCACGTATTCATTGCCTTCGAGCAACATTAAAGTATCGGTAAACGCGATCAACAGTACTTATATTGAATTACTGATTGAGCGTATCGATCAAAACGATTGTAATACATCAGTAATTGGTCTGGATTTTCAGCATTCTGGAAGTGGAGGTATCAATGCACTCAATACAATTGAGCACACGTGCGACGAGGGTTGTGGAGGTATTGAGCCAATTTCTTGTCCGGTTACAGGGACTATCCAGTCGTGTTGTGAGTTAGAGTGTGTGAAGTTGACAAGAGGAAATTCGAATCCGCTTTGCCCAACGTGCTACTGCGTTCAAGTTACGTTCGTTGATGGTACCAAGGCTTCCTTTGATGCCAGTTTTTCTCAAGGTGAAGTAGTGATGCATTGCTATGATAAACCAATCGCAAGTTACACGATTATCGAGCGACCTGAGTCTGAATGTAACGATTGCTCGTCAAAAGGATTTTCTGTCAAAAAAAATGTAGAGGACAATGATCAAGGGATTAACATATTTCCCAATCCAACGAAGAATGTCTTTAGTATCGAAGGTCTTTCGAATGATCAAATTACTCATGTTGTAGTGTACAATTTGAGCGGTCAAGAAGTGAAGGCATTTGACGCATCTCGAGAATATTCAATTACCGAACTAGCGACGGGTAGTTATCTAATTAAGGTTTACAAAGGTGAAACTGAGCTTGCGAGCGGAAGGATTATCAAGAAGTAGTGCTCTCATCTAGATCATGTGTAACTGTAGAATTGATCTTGTAGAATTTGGGAAGGATTGAGTGTAGTCTTGCTCATTAGTATATAGAACATTGTTGCAACAATAGTCAAAAGCCTCGCTTGACTTAAAATGTTCGAGGTGACTTAACCGCTTGCTATTCGATGCGAAATTCAGTGAGTCAAGCTGGAAATAGCGGGCTAAATTTTAATAATTCATATCATGAAAAATTTAATGAAAAACGGAGAAGCTCTTAGCAAAGAAGAGCAAAAAGGAATCAACGGAGGATTTGGTCCACAACCAGGAAAAGTAATCTGTATTGCAGGATACTTAATCCCAGATCATACAGTTCCATGTGCACCGGGTTACCACTTGCACACAGGTGGACTTTGTATTTGCTGTAAAGATCAGTAAACGTTCAATGGAATGCACGCAGTCGGCGATGGAGTCGACTGCTGTGTATTCACGTATCACTTAAAACAATTAAAATGAAAAAGTTAAAAGAAATGGGCGTGCCAATGTCCAAAGAAGAACAAAAATCCATTAGTGGAGGTCGCCGAAGTAGAAATTGTCTGTTTGGAGATCAAGTCTGTTGTGGAACTGCTAACTGGCAGTGTGGTGCTGGTCCGTCTTCTGGTGGATACTACAATCCATCAAATGGAACCTGTGACTGTGCTTAATTAATAATCAATTGATGGCGCACCAAACGTGTCATCATTAAAATAAAAATTATGAAAAACATATTTAATTCGGGTAATAAGATTACCAAAAAAGAGCAAAAGTCAATCATCGGAGGTGGAGCTCCACTGGGGGTTGCATGTTATGGGCGATATATTGCCGATGACGGAAGTAATAAATGTGCAGTTCCAGCTCCAAGTGGGTCAGGTGCAGTTCTTTTCGGTACAATTCAAAATGGACAGTGCTGCGTTGATACTACTTTTGGTTAAACCGCTCAAGTAATGAAGTTTTACTTCAACTAAATAGTATGGACTGCTCCAAAATTGGAGCAGTCCACTTTTAAAATGATTCCACAAAATTTATACAGCTTTCAATTGACAAAGAAATTCCCACATTATACGCAGACTGAATCCAAAGATTGCGGGCCAACATGCTTGAAAATTATAGCAAAGTACTACGGTAAATCTTTGAATATTCAAACGATTCGCGACCTATCTGAGACAACTCGAGAGGGAAGTAATTTGCTTACTTTGAGCAATGCGGCAGAGGCTGTCGGCTTTCGTAGCTTAGGTGTCAAGTTAACCTTGAAGGATCTAAGAGAAGCGACACTTCCGTGTATTCTGCATTGGAACAAGAATCATTACGTTGTTCTGTACAAAGTCAAAAAGGGAAGGTACTATATTTCTGATCCTGCGATTGGGCTAGTGTCGTACAATCAAGAAGATTTTTTGAAATCATGGATCGGCAATAACGTAGATGAGAATACAAAGGAAGGGATCATACTTTTACTAGAATCTACTCCAGGCTTCTATGATAAAGAAGGATCAGAAGAAGAGAATAGGTCTTATGGTTTTTCCATGCTCTTCAAATATGTTCTGCGCTATAAATCGTTTATCGTTCAACTGTGCATAGGCTTGCTGGCGGGGAGTATTTTGCAGCTAATTTTTCCCTTTCTAACACAAAGCGTAGTCGATGTGGGAATTCAAAATCAGAACTTGCATTTTATCTACGTTGTTCTGATTGCTCAGTTGTTCCTGTTCGTCGGTAAAACGGCCCTGGAACTCATCAGAAGTTGGATTGTTTTGCATCTTTCGACACGCATTAACATCTCATTGATATCTGATTTTTTCATCAAGTTGATGAAGCTTCCGATTGCTTACTTCGATGTTCGAATGACAGGTGATATTCTTCAACGAATTAATGACCATCATCGGATCGAGCGAATCCTTACCACTTCTTCATTGAGTGTGCTTTTTTCTGTCGTGAACATGTTCATCATGGGAGCGGTACTCGCGTATTACAATTGGACAATTTTCGGGGTGTTTTTCATTGGTAGCATACTCTACTTCGTTTGGGTAACACTCTTTCTAAAGAAGCGAGAAAAATTAGATTATGCCAGATTCACAGAAATAAGTACCGAACAAAGTAAAGTGATCGAGCTAATCAATGGAATGCAAGAGATAAAATTGCACAATGCGGAGAAGCAAAAACGTTGGGGGTGGGAGTACATTCAGGCGCGCTTGTTTAAAGTCTCGTTGAAGAGCTTAGTGTTGGAGCAAACACAAACGATAGGAAGTAATTTCATCAACGAGCTCAAGAATATCTTCATCGTATTCATTTCAGCGAAGTTGGTTATTGACGGCGAGATCACCCTTGGAATGATGATGGCGATCACCAGTATTGTTGGAAATCTCAATGGTCCGGTCGTGCAACTCATAAACTTCATTCGGGAACTACAGGATGCTAAGATCTCCCTAGCGCGATTGGCAGAGATCCATGACAAAGAAGATGAAAACGAAAAAGACGATGAAAAACTCAAAGATGTCCCAGTTGAAGGTGATCTGAAATTAGAAAATGTCTCTTTCCGATACATTGGATCTGATGTGAATGTATTAGACGATTTAAGTCTCACGATTCCTGGAAAAAAGGTCACAGCGATCGTCGGAACAAGCGGTAGTGGTAAAACTACCCTGATGAAATTACTACTCAAGTTTTACGATGTAAAAAGTGGAAGTATTGACATAGATGGAACCAACCTGGAAATGATTACTCAGAAAGCATGGAGGGATCATATTGGTTCTGTGATGCAGGAAGGGTTCATATTCAATGATACCATCGCCAATAACATCGCGTTGGGAGCGAGTGAAGTGGATAAAGAGCGCTTAAAATATGCAGTTGATGTAGCCAATATTAAAGAGTTTATTGAAAACTATCCACTGAGATACAACACGAAAATTGGAACAGAGGGTGTTGGGATGAGTACTGGGCAAAAGCAGCGACTATTGATCGCTCGTGCGGTGTACAAAAATCCTGAAATGCTCTTTTTTGATGAGGCAACAAGCGCGCTGGATACCAATAACGAAAAAGAAATTATGGAGAAGCTAAATACCTTCTTTACGGATAAAACGGTGGTGGTGATTGCGCATCGATTGAGTACGGTAATGAATGCGGATCAAATCGTTGTTCTGGAGAAGGGAAAAATCATTGAGACAGGAACTCATAAAGAACTAGTAGCGCTGAAAGGAAGTTATTTCAAATTGGTGAAGAATCAATTACAACTGGGAGAATAAGATGGAGAATGATCAAGAAATAGAATTAAGAAGCGAAGAGGTTCAGGAGATCTTAACCAGACCTCCGAGTTGGATGATCCGATGGGGAAGTGTTATCGTACTACTAATGGTCGCATTGATTTTATTGTTTTCATTCTACGTAAAGTACCCGGACCTGATCTCCACTCAAATTACCATTACGACCGAAATACCTCCAGAGAGGCTCCTGGCCAAAACCAATGGAAGGATAGAGAAGATTTTCGTGGAAAACATGCAGGAAGTGGAAAAAGAAATGCCTTTGGCAATTATTGAAAACACAGCTTCGTATCAAGATGTCTTCCAACTAAAGAAATGTATCGAGAAAATAAGCCTAGACGATTTCACATTTCCGTACGAATCATTCGGAATGATGCAATTGGGTCCCATACAGGAAGCATATACTTCCTTTGAACAGGAGTACATCGCTTTTTCTTTGAACAGAGAATTGAATCCATATGCTGTGGAGCGGACGGCACATGGTAAGGAAGGTGTGCAACTCAAAGAGCGTTATAAAATCCTTTCTGATCAGTTTGAATTGGAAAAAAAGGCAAATGGGATCAAGAAAGAATCTTTGGACCGCGATGAGATTTTGTTCGAGGAGGGCGCTATTCCTTTGATTGAATGGGAACGTAAAAAGTTGGAGCATATCCAGGCATCCAAGAATGTCAAAAATCTATTGACCCAGCTTTCGCAAGTGCGATCTGCCATCAACGAGTTATACAAATCTTCGGCTACCTCAAGGCTAAATCAGACAATGGATGAGGTGAATCAACAGAGAGGTGTATACCGTTCACTTGCGCAGCTAAAGAAGGCAATCCAAGATTGGGAGTTGGCCTATGTGATTTCATCATCCGTAAAAGGAAAGGTATCGTTTATGCAAGTTTGGGTAGAAAATCAGACGATTGAATCCGGTCAACAGGTGTTTACTGTGGTTCCTTCGGATGGACTGGATTATATCGGTAAAATAAAGGCTCCAGCGACGAATACAGGAAAGATAAAGGAAGGGCAAAAAGTAAATATCCGCTTGATGAACTATCCAGCCAGAGAGTTTGGGATATTATCGGGTGAGGTGAAATCAATCTCACTTACACCTGATCATGAAGGAAATCTATTGATCGATGTGGCTTTTCCCAATGGTATTGAAACCTCATACAACAAGAAGATCGTTTTTCAGCAAGAGATGTCTGGTTCTGCGGATATCGTAACGGAAGATCTGCGGCTTATTGAGCGCTTCTTCTATCAATTTAAAGACATGTTTAATCGATAATGGCTATGCGATACATACTAATGTTTGGATACTTAATCATCATGTCTACTGCAATAGGGCAGGATACCTTAACGCTTAACGAATGTTTTAGGCAGGTGGAGAATTCGCGGTACACGCTCATTCTAGAAAGAAGTGAGCGCTTGACGGCTTCAGTTAATCAGGATTTCCATAAATGGACCTTGTTGCCTGATTTAAGTGCATCCACTACGATCGGTTCTGGATTCGGTCGAAGACTGGACGATGTATCTAACCTGTTTAGCACGGAACAAACAAATTCGCAGTACATCGGCATTAGTTCCTCATTGACACTTTTTGATGGAGGGGATTATTTTAAGCGGAAGAAAGAGTTGCAGTTGCTGGGGAATGGATCGGAGGTGAATCATGATCAATCGCTGAATGCGCTGTATTCACGAGTTGTTTCCTTGTACATGGATCTCTGTCTCGGTCAGTCGAGGATTACGTTGATTTCGAAGCGAGTCATACATTTCGAGCAGTTGTTGGAAATACAACGAGAATTATTCAAAGCAGGAAAGATCACCCAGATTGATACGCTTCGGGTTCAGAACTTGATGCTGAAAGAACAGGTAGAAAAAACGAAGGCTTGGGAAGCTTTTCGAAGAAATGAATTCCAATTGAACGAGTTAATGAACGTTGAGTTGTCTCAAAAACACGTCTACGATTTTACTCAATTGTCAAGTGTTACTCGAAGAGAGGAGTTGGATGAGATTTATTCACTAAAGAAAAATACGATTAGTCAAGAGTTGCTTGATGTTGAGCGAAAATTGGCGAGGTCGGAAATCATGCCGAGCCTGTCGATGAGTGGAATGCTTGGAGCCAGATACTCGACCAACTTTATTGATCCTGCCAGTGCATTTGGTCAGCCTTTGCCTTACGCGGACCAGTTGCGAACGACCTTCTTTCAGGATGTGGGGTTTCAGCTGAGGATCCCCATCTTCAATAAAGGAAGATACCTCAAGAGTAATCAACTTATAAAGATTCGAGAGGAGCAGTTGCTGGCTGAGGCGGACTTTCTTCAAATTAGTCTGAGGAGAAAACAGGAAGAAATGGAACTCTCATTCAGTGGTGCTCTCATTCGGAAGGAGCAACTCGAAAAGAGCGCTGAAAATCTGAGGAAGGTGTACAAAGTGACTCTGGAACTGTATAGACAAGGAAAGGTCACTTTTAATGAGTTGCAAGAAATTTTTGTAGAGTGGCAAGCTGAACTACTTACGCTGGAAGCTGCCAATTTTGAACTGATTCGAATAGAACTAATGCGGTCAGAATAAGTAGATTTTTTTGGTGTTCTGTTCAATAGAATGGGTAATTTTGAGAAAAATCAGGACAATGAGATTTCATACGCGCAAGTGGGTAAAACCCGAAGATTTAAACCCGAACGGAACCTTGTTTGGAGGTCGCCTTTTGCAATGGATTGATGAAGAAGCAGCTTTGTACGCAATTGCTCAATTAGAGAACACAAAGATTGTTACGAAGTACATCTCAGATATCAATTTTCAGGACAAGGCAGAGAAGGGCGACATTGTTGAGATCGGAATGGAAGCGATTAAGTTCGGTAAGACATCATTGACGCTTCGGTGTGAAGTTCGTAACATGATGACGCGAATGACCATCATTTCCATTGATACGATTATCATGGTTAATCTTGGGCCAGATGGCATTCCAGCGCCTCATGGTAAAACGAAAATTGAGTTTATCAGTGATCGTTTGAACAATCAGGGGAAATAATCTCTTATGGAAAAACACTGACTTACTCATCTCAATTATAAGTCAAATTAAAATTGAGATGTATGATAAAGAGAAGTGGATTATTAATCTTGGCCTTGTTTTGTAGCACTGCACTCGTAGCTCAAACAAGTAAAGAACTGAAACCAGTAAATAGTTTTTCAATCAGCTTATTTAATGAGTTGAAGAAGGAGCACCAAAACGTGTTTTTTTCACCTGTGAGTTGTTATTTGTCGCTGGGAATATTAGCGGATGGTGCCTCAGGAGAGAATAAAATGCAAATCGATTCTGTTCTTGGTCTCGGTAGACGAGTTGAGTTAGATGAGGTCCGTAGCTCAATCAATGAAATGACTGGCCGCTATATTTCGGACGGAACAATTCAATTGGCGAACGGATGTTGGATTGATAAATCGACCTCAGTGCGCAGTCAATTCTTAAAAAGGTTTTCGCGATCGTCAAACTCAAAAGTGGAGGCAGTGGATATGAGCAATCGAGCTGATGTGGTCAAGCGTGTAAATGATTGGACAGAAAAAGCAACGGAAGGAACCATTCCTGTCCTATTATCTGAAAGCTCAATTGGCCCAGCTACCAAGCTACTTTTGTGCAACTCTCTCTATTTGAATTTAAAGTGGGAAACCAAATTCAAACCACGGCCATGGTATACAAGAACGTTTACCGATGCGAATAATGTTGAAAACGAACTGAAATTCATGTATAAAATGAGTTACATGGAGTACGCGTACGATAAACGATTTCATATGGTAGTTCGAAATCTCGATCAAGGTGAGCAAGCAGTTTGTTTTATTGTTCCGAAAGAAGGGTACACATTAGATGATGTTGAAAAAGAGCTAACGGCCAAAAGACTGTCTCAGCTCTCTAAGCAGACCTACGACCAACGCGTGTTTTTGAGTATTCCAAAATTTTCGATGGAGGGCGAGTACGATTTTAAACAACCGTTAAAAGGCATGGGGCTGAACGAAATGTTCAAACCTACTGCTGATTTTTCGGAACTGACGGATGAGAAGTTGATGATCGAAGCGATTCGTCAAAAAGTGAAACTGAATGTAAACGAGAAAAGGATCGTTGCTACGGCGGTAACAGTCGTGAGGTCAGGTCTAGGATCTGCCGTAGGAATGCCGAATCCAGACCAACCCGTTGATGTGATTGCCGATCGCCCATTTTTGTTCTTTATTATTGACAAACCGACCAATGGGATTTTCTTTATGGGGAGGTATGCAGTTCCAAATGAAAGCGACGTGTTGAGTGAAAGAGAATAGTTTGCTCCTCAGATTGAACGCCAAGTTATTAATGTTGTACATTTCAGTATGAAAAGAATATATCTGTTACTGTTCGTGTTAATCGGTACGTTTAATCTATCTGCTTGCGATTGTGTGGATTTATCCATGGAAGAAGATTATGCCAATCATACAAATGTCTTCAAAGGAAAGATCATTAGCGTAGATTTAGCGGACGATTCGAGTTATGGAAGTATTGTAACTATACAAGTAATAACGAACTTCAAAGGAAAGACCGCGGAAACAGTTTCCATTCGGACTGGTCTTGGAGGGCCGGATTGCGGCTTCAGGTTTGAAGAAGGACGGGAATACGTAATCTTTGCCTCGCTTGGAACGATGTATTCCAGCGGATATGATGATAAGTTATTGGAGGTTACCTACTGCTCGAATACTGGATTGTTTGCAGATAAGGCCTCCGAAATGAGAGCATTGAATGGTTTGTTTTGGGATGAACGTTGATCCGAGTGAATCAATAGCTTTTCAGAATAGCTAACAAGGTTTCGGGCTTCAGTCGAACTGAATAATTAGGATTGACATAATTGAACTGAACAACGCCATCTTCAATGATGTAAACTGCCGGAACGGGTAAAACATGATGTGTTTCACCTGACCATTCCTCTGTGTCCATTCCATACTGATCACGGTATTTTACGTAGTTCTTGTCATCTACTTCCCATCCAAGTCCGAAAGCAGTGATTAATTCCACTTTACTATCCGAGAAGATTTTGTAATCGCTTTGTGATCGAACTTGGCTCACTCCAAGCGAATCGAATTGATCTGGGGTAATGCCGTACAATGTGTATCCCAGTTCTTCAATTTCTTCTTTCATTTGACCCAGTGCGCTCAGATGTCTCGTGCAATAAGGACACCATCCGCCTCGATAGAATACAATAATCGCTTTGTCTTTTTTGATAGCATCTCCAAACAGTATCGGTGTGCCACTCACATCGGTCACCATAATCGAATCTGGAATGTTTTCTCCAACTTTCATTGGGCAGATGTCGAACATTTGATCCTGCGCTGTTGCGGAACTAAGTAGGGCAAATAGGATCGATAGGAGAGAGATAAACTTTTGCATAGTGAGATCTTTTTTTTTGAGGATAAGACGAATCAAATGTCAATTTTGTACAAGTTGATAAAAAACTAATTTCAGTATTGATCTTTTTCGAAAGATTCTCTATTTTCGATGAACTCATTCGAGTCGAAAATCACTATCATTTTTTGAATAAAAAAGATACAAACACATCCATGTGAAAAAAGTGTTCTTTTTTCGCTGAATCCCTTGGTTTTTAAAATAATTCGTGTACATTTGCACCCCCAAAAGTGTGTTTGGGAGAATTATTTATTCATTAAAGTTAACAGTATTTTTATGCCAACTATCCAACAATTAGTTCGCAAAGGGAGAAAAGTTGTGGTTAAGAAAAGCAAGTCTGCAGCACTTGATTCTTGCCCACAACGTAAGGGAGTATGTGTGCGTGTGTACACCACTACACCTAAGAAGCCGAACTCGGCTATGCGTAAAGTTGCCAGAGTGCGACTAACAAACGGTAAGGAAGTCAACGCTTACATCGGAGGTGAAGG
>JBGCDF010000199.1:0-2737 GCA_045105095.1 Crocinitomicaceae bacterium
TCTTGACCTAGGCACAGAATTGTTCGTGGGAGGACAATTTACTTTTCAAAATGGTGCGACTCCAAATGGTTTTGCTTGCAAATTAGATAAAGTTACGGGAGACTCTGTGCCTATGCCTGGTATTTTTCGTGAGATTAAGGATGCGTTACTTTTCGATAATGAAATTTATGCAGTTGGATCCCGATTTAGCACAACTGCAGGAGTTGGATGGAGTTTAGCCAAATGGTCCGGAAATCAATGGGATTTTTTGGCTCAAAATAGTGGTATGAGTCAAGCGAGTATCACTTCTATCGGAAGCTACAACAATGAAATACTATTGGGCGGTTACTTCCACACTATCCCGAGCGGGTTGTGCGAATTCGATCAATCAAATGGCTACTTTGTCTACAATCAAACATTTGTTCCTGATCACGAAGGTATACTTGACGCCTTTGTGAAAATCAAAGAGTGTAATGGAAAACTCTATGCTGGTGGAACAATTACGTATGATAATATCTCGATCAAATCAATTTATGAGTTAGATAATGGAAATTGGAGGTCTATTGGAGATTTGGGGTTGACAGCGACTAATTTTGTTATTTGTCAAGGGTATATTTATGCTGTGGCTCAGGGTAAAATGTATCGCCATAAGCTTTAACACAGCTAGTTCGTTTCAAGAAACCCAATCAAAAGTTACAGCAATGAATATAAATCGGATGCCCGTCAATTGTATGTTCCGTTCTTCTTAAAGTCCATTAGTAATCCCTTCCTAATTGTCTTTGAGGATTGAGTTTATTCAACCTTCGTTTGTAGGTCGCCACATAAATGAATCCTTCTTTGTAGATTCCCAAGGACAACCCAACTCGCGTGTACTTGTAAATGGTTCGATCTGAATCAGTGTAGTAAGGAGTTTGATATTCCGTAGAATCGCTCCAACGAATACACATGCGAAGGTGATTTTCGTCGCCATTGAATCTCTTTTCTGTTTGCCGACTATACCCCGTGAAGGTTTTCAGGACTGGAAAAAGCAAAAGGATGAAGAGATAAGTACGATGCATGTAGTAAATGTACGACTATGGTGCGCGAACCGCTGAAAGAATAACAAGGTCTTAACAATTCATCATAGTGCAAGAAATAATTGAATTTATCCAACAATTTCTTGCATTATCAATAATAACACTATCTTTGCCACGTCGAAAGTCGACATACATAAAAATCATCAAAGAAATATTGGAATGTATTTAGCACCAGAAAAGAAAAAAGAAATCTTCGCGAAACACGGGAAGTCAGAGAACGACACAGGATCTGCGGAAGGACAAATTGCATTGTTCACGTACCGTATTTCTCACCTTACTGAGCACTTGAAAAAGAACCGTAAAGATTACGGAACGCAACGTGCACTTCAGTTGTTGGTAGGTAAGCGTCGTAGCTTACTTGACTACTTGAAAGCGAAAGATATTGCAAGATATCGTGCGATTGTAAAAGAACTTGGACTTCGTCGTTAAGATCTTTACACGTGCAAAATTTATTAGAGGGGGCATTCGAATTCGGTTCGACTGCCCTTTTTATGTAAAATATATTGCTCTTTGACTTCGCTCTGAGCGAGTTGAAATGTGATAGTTAAGATTAGAACACTGAGCGGAGTCGAAGTGTAACTAATAAAAGTAAATAAGTAAACAAATAAATATGAATATAGGAATAACAAAGTCCATCACTATCGGAGGAAAAGAAATCTCCATCGAGACTGGAAAGTTAGCTAAACAAGCTGACGGATCCGTAGTGTTACGAATGGGCGACACTATGATTCTTGCGACAGTGGTTGCAAGTAAAACAGCCAGAGAAGGCGTAGATTTTTTACCGTTGACGGTAGATTACAAAGAGAAATTTGCTGCTGACGGGAGAATCCCAGGTGGTTTTTTCAGAAGAGAGGCACGTCCATCAGAAAGAGAAATCTTAGTGATGAGAATTGTCGATCGTGCATTACGTCCATTGTTCCCAGATGATTTCCATGCTGAGGTTCAATGTATGATGCAATTGATTGCTTATGATGGAATAAACAGCCCTGACGCTTTAGTTGGTTTCGCTGCATCTACAGCAATCGCAGTTTCAGATATCCCGTTCAACGGACCAATGTCTGAAGTACGCGTAGGTAGAGTTGATGGAGAATTTATCATTAATCCAACATTGGAGGAAATGGCAGTTTCAGACATCGATTGTATGATCGCCGGTACGATTGATAACATCGTAATGGTAGAAGGTGAAATGCTTGAGATTCAAGAGGAAGAAATGGTGGAAATCATCAAGAAAGCTCACGAATCAATTAAATTACAATGTCAGTTCCAATTAGATTTGGCTGCTGAGATTCCAGGAACTTCTCCAAAAAGAGAATATTCTCACGAAGATCACAACGATGAGGTTCGTGCTAAAGTAATGGAAGCATGTTACGCTAAATGTAAGGCTGTTGCAGAACAAGGTTTGGCTTCGAAAGAAAAGAGAGCTGAATTGTTTGGAGCGGTAAAAGAAGAATACATCGCATCACTTTCTGAAGAGGAGTTAGAAGTAGAAGAGAAATACATTTCTGTATACTACAAAGCTGCTATGAAGAAAGCGGTTAGAGATACAATGTTGAACGATAACATCCGTTTGGATGGACGTAAGTTTGATGAAATTCGTCCAATCTGGTCAGAAGTTGATTACTTGCCAACTGCACACGGTTCTGCTGTGTTCACACGTGGTGAAACTCAATCTTTGACTACAC
>JBGCDF010000200.1:0-9917 GCA_045105095.1 Crocinitomicaceae bacterium
AGCAACACCAAGACGGTATTGTTGGAATTTTTGATGACGCCCAAGCGACTAAAATTATCAGTTTAGTGGATGAGGTGAATCGAAATGGTGAAGTGGGGTAAACTTGAATTATGAACTCTATGCCTTTCAACTACTTCAACGTTCTCTCCAAAGACGATAAAGAACTCATTCACTCGTCATTCATTAAGTTTCTCATTGAAGATGGAGAAACCAGCAGCTATTTCCTGCATGCGCTCTTTCCAGCGTTCAAAAAACAACTAAACAAGGAGTCGATCGAATTGGAAAGAGGGTACCAACGCAAACGAATCGACATCGAAGCATGGTCAGAAGATGGACAAGATATTTTGATTGTTGAGAACAAGTTCAAGTCCTTTCCCTATAAAGAACAATTGGAAGAATACGATGCGATTTATTCACATCATCATCCGGAAAAGAACTATACAAAGTATCTGCTTTGCTTTGATCCTGAATTGGTTGAGTTTGATAGCGGAGAGTGGCACTTTGTTGGGTATCAAGATGTGTATAGAATTATAGACACATATCTTGAAACAGATCATGGATTAGATCCTGAAAAAGAATACTTTATTCGTCATTATTCTGAGTTTTTGAGAGGCTATTTTGTACAGTATATTGAACGTTTGAATTCATGCAGAACGCTCTACCAGCATACCAACGATAAGAGTAACAAATTTTGGCTCCGATTGATTAATTGTATCCTTGTTCAAAAGCTGAATGAGGAATTTAGCCGACGTAACATCACTATTAAACGATACGATTTGAATCCAGGGAATACGAGCGTCCCTGTGCTGAATATCGTGCCAGAAGCATGGAACCGAGAAGGAGCGATTGAATTGCTGATTCAATTTCAAGGTAGAAGTTTAAAGTACTACTGTCATTCAGGAGATGTGAACGTGGTTCAACCACTGTTTAATGATGCTAGAGCATTAATTCTTGATACACCTCCAACGGCAAAATTTGGAAGACTTACTCGAAGGAAGGTAAGAAGCTGTTTCATTTTCAAAGAAGACTTTTTCATCGGTTTTCCAGAGGATGAAGACTTTGATGTAAATGACGTCGTTCAGAGATTATTGACATTTTTTGATAAGATAAACCCTGTTGCATCTGCAAGATTTGATTGAGACAAAAAAAATAGTATTCATTAATTAAGAATATGCATCCAATCCTAGACGCCCTTCGTTCCGCGCTCGGCTTTTTTCAAGAATACGGCTGGTGGGTAGCAATTCCTGTTTTTCTGCTTGTTTTGATATTCGGATTCGCTAAAAAGCACATGGATGAGAATCCTTCTACAGAAGCGCCTGAATGGAAACCAGTATTACCTGAAAAAGAACTTACACCCGAAGAAGATAAAAACGAAGGACTAAAATCTTTAGGTTGCTTGCTCCTATTTTTGATCGTAGCTTTGATCATTGTTATTTACTTGATTTAAGGATCTAAACAATCTCCTTCACCCTACCAACCTTACCACAATCCAACATCACCTTAATCCCATGCGGATGAAACTTCGAATTCGTCAAAATACGTTTCACAAAGCCATGCGTCAAATCGCCAGTCCGCTGATCTTTCTTCAACACCACTTCAACCTCCAAACCAATCTCAATATTCTCGCGCTTTCTTCCATCCATAACCACAAAAATAATGAATCCCTCTTACCACACTTTGGGGAACATGATGTCGATGAACAGCAACGTAAATTCGACTAAACGCTTTTAGTGTTCAGTAAGTCAAATTTTATTCCATGACAAAGTGTTTAGAATCAAAATCTTTGTTAGTTTTAAGAGAGTGATGTGAAAAACATCCGATCTACGAACTACAGAAACGATTCTACGAATGGCAAAACCAACTCTACTTGGGGTATCGAAGGCTGCGATCGCGCTTTTTTCGATTTCCTCTCTTTCATTGAGCAGTTGTACTCAATTGTTTTTTACCCCGGGGCAACTCAACGATAGCGGATACTATGTTCAGGCCGAACGTGACCTGATAAAGTCGAAAAGTGAAAGTGATCAATCTGAATTACTGATTTCGCTGTATGGACAACACAAATACACAGAAGCAAACGAATTATTAGCTACGCTCGACCAAAGTCAATTGTTAGCCGATCCCAGAGCAAAGGATATTGTTCTCAACCTGAAGCGAATTGATGGAGATTACCAAACAGGAAGTCACACCGAATCTCTGAGTGATGAACACATCGAGCAATTCTATTCCTGGCCTTCGAACAACAATTCGGAAGGTAAAATGGAAATGGATAAAGTTTCACTGATGTATCAGAATGAATCGTTCACAGGAATGCATGTTGATGTGCAGAACCAGAAATTGTACATGGGAAAACAATCCAAGAAGCAGGAACTGGGTATTTCTCATTACGACGTAGAACAAGTTGGATTTAAAGACAAGGAATTATCAGGTGTTTGGTCCAATGCCATTGATGGAGCTGAAAAAACGCGTGCATACAGTACCTCTCCAACAGTGGATTCCAAAGGAAAGATGTACTACTCAATGAGCATGTTCGAGGGAATTTCTGCGAATCCAGCAAAAATGATCGAATGGAACAAAGAGTCCATGATGAACAACCTCGGCATCTTCAGTACAACAGTTGATAATTCTCAAACGGTAACGCCTTTACCAGCATCTATCAATAAACCTGGTTGCAATAACACGCACCCGCACATTCTGAATGATACGATCATGTTCTTCACCTCAGATAGAAGAGAAGCAGGAAACATGGACATTTACTATTCCATTCTCAAAGCAGGGAATTGGTCTCAACCGAAATCCTTGGAAATGAATTCCTCCTTTGATGACGTGATGCCCGTTTCAGATGGTGAGAATCTGTATTTCTCATCACGCGGACATCAAAATTTTGGCGGACTAGATGTTTTCAGATGTCGATTGATTTTGGAGAACGGAGAAATCTCAACAGGAAAAGTAGAAAACCTCATGAGGCCATTCAATAGTTCTTCTGATGATATGATGGGCTTCATGCTCACTGAGAACACCGGATACATGGCGACAAATCGTAATGGTAATGGAGGAGATGAAATTTACTACTTCAAGTTGAATGATGCGGATCGCATTAATTCGATGCTGTTAAATGCCAATAATGAAGCGGCGGTTCCAGGGCAGGTGATTATCTCTGTAAAGGATGAAGATGGCAACTGGGTGGAGCAAGAACGACTTCATACGAATGACTCAGGAATGATCGAAGGAATTGAGTTAAAGAAGAACAAGGACTACAAATTGGTGTATTCTTCTTTGGGATTGGAGGATAAGACAATGTACGTTTCTGCGTTAGATCCAATTAATCCATCTGCACGCGAACAGGAGGTGAATGACCTTGCACGAGTAATGTTGGATTGGCAGAAATCTGAAGGAATCGTTCAGGATAGAATATCCAATCAGGGACTAGGAGATGTAACGATAATGAGGTACTTCGACGATCGAAATGGAAACAGAAAGGCAAGGACCGTTACGAATATGGATGATGGAAAATGGCTATTCGATGTAGAACCAGGCAGGAACTACCAACTAATATTCTCCAAAGACGGATATGAAGATTATGTCTTCAACGCAACGAATCAGGAACAATTGAAAGAGCTGTCCATTGTGAAGATGTTGCAGAAGAGTAAAAAGGGAGATAAAATCAATGTTCCGAATGTGTACTTCGATTACAACTCTTCTGATTTGAAAGAGGAATCTTTCGCAATACTGGATAATATTGTCGATTTCATGAATGACCGTCCAACCATGGTTGTTGAATTAGGGGCTCATTCCGATGCTGTCGGTTCCGATTACTACAACAAGAAATTATCGGAACGACGCGCAAAATCCTGTTACACGTATTTGATTTCGAAAAACGTCAAAGCCTCCCGCTTGAAGTACAAAGGATACGGCGAAACGCAATTACTCAATCGTTGTAAAAATAGTGTGAATTGCTCGGATGAAGAACATGCGATCAATAGAAGAATGGAACTAAAGGTTCTGAGCGAATAAGAGATCAAAAAGACAAACAATACTATACTACTTTAATACATGAATATGAAAAAGAGATTACTGCTACTCCTGCTACTAGTCAGCGCATTTACAAGTGAAGTCTTTTCACAAGGGGCGATGTCAGGTCCAACAACCGTGGTCGCAAACGGGAGTACTTCCTACAATTATTCCTTTCAATATACGACGTGTAGCCCTCAATCGATGTGCTTTTTTGTATCAGGATACAGTGGAGGTCCTGGAGTGGATATTACCGTTAATGGGGTGAACGTTACTGGGCTAAATGGTCTGTTCCCATGTGTCTCTGGAGGAGTTTGGGCGACATTTTCCATCGTGTTTAACAATCCTGGAAATTATTCATTCGGTTTTGAAACAGACGGAGGACATTGTACTGGAGTCGCGGGATTTGTTTCGACCTTTCCCGCACAGAATATTACGGCTAACCCTGCGCCACCATGTAATGCGGGAACTGGCTCGAATCAAACGACGACCTGTACGAATCCGACAGCATCCCTCACAGGATTTGCAAATGGAGGAACTCCGGGATATTCCTTTAGTTGGTCTCCAGCGACAGGACTTTCTAATCCGAATGTTCAAAATCCAACTGCCAACCCAGCTTCAACAACGACATATACTTTAACAATTACAGATGCAGTAGGATGTACGGATACTGATCAAGTGACGGTTACCGTTGATGAAACTCCGCCCAACGCCAATGCGGGGGCCAATCAAACAACGACCTGTACGAATCCCACACAAGTCTTGAATGGAAGTGGAGGCGGAAGTTATAGTTGGTCTCCGACGACAGGGTTGTCCAATCCGAACATTGCCAACCCAACGGCGAATCCAGCTAGCAATCAGGTCTACACATTAACCGTCACAGGTTCGAATGGGTGTACAGATACCGATGCGGTAACCGTTTTTGTGAGCGAAACCCCGCCCAACGCCAATGCTGGCGCCAATCAAACTACAACCTGTACCAATCCTACGCAAGTCCTGAATGGAAGTGGAGGCGGAAGCTACAGTTGGTCTCCAACTACAGGATTATCGAATCCGAATATTGCCAACCCTACAGCAAACCCGTCGAGCACAACAAATTATACCTTAACTGTTACCGGATCGAACGGATGTACGGATACGGATGCCGTGACAGTTACCGTGAATGAAACACCTCCAACTGCCAACGCAGGATCGAATCAAACAACGACCTGTACGAACCCTACGCAAGTCCTGAATGGAAGCGGAGGCGGAAGCTACAGTTGGTCTCCTGCGACTGGATTGTCGAATCCGAATATTGCCAACCCAACAGCCAATCCCGCAAGCACACAGACCTATACATTAACAGTTACTGGTTTGAACGGATGTACGGACACGGATGCCGTAACGGTAACAGTGAATGAAACACCACCAACTGCCAACGCAGGTTCCAATCAAACAACTACTTGTACGAATCCAACTCAAGTATTGAGTGGAAGTGGAGGAGGAACTTATAGTTGGTCGCCAGCAACGGGATTATCGAATCCAAGCATTGCGAACCCAACTGCTGATCCTGGAAGTACGCAAACGTATACCTTGACCGTAACTGGATCAAATGGATGTACTGATACGGATGTTGTAACGGTAACGGTTGATGAAACTGCGCCAACGGCGAATGCTGGATCTAACCAAACAACTACTTGTACGAATCCAACACAAGTATTGAGTGGAAGTGGAGGAGGAACTTATAGTTGGTCACCAGCAACGGGATTATCGAATCCAAGCATTGCGAACCCAACTGCTGATCCTGGAAGTACGCAAACGTATACCTTGACTGTAACTGGATCAAATGGATGTACTGATACGGATGCTGTAACGGTAACGGTTGATGAAACAGCGCCAACGGTGAATGCAGGAACCGATCAAACGATTCCATGTGGGGCCACATCTGCGAATTTAACGGCTACAGGAACGGGAACATTTTCATGGTCACCTGCAACTGGTTTATCCGATCCGAATAGTGCAAACCCAGTTGCCAGTCCAACATCTTCAACAACGTATACGGTAACCTTGACAGGTGCAAACGGATGTACGAACACGGATGACGTTCAAGTAACTGTAGTGACGGGGCCAACAACTTCTGCAGCAGGACCCAATCAAACGATTTGTGTTGCAGCGGGCGGAGTAATCCTAGCAGGAAATTCACCGACCGTCGGAACAGGAATATGGACGCAAGTGAGTGGCCCAACGAGTAATATTTCCGCACCAACTAGCCCTTCATCAACAGTAACAGGAATGACGACGGCGGGCACGTATGTATATGAATGGACGATTACCAGCGCACCATGTCCTGCAAGTTCAGATCAAGTGACGATTCAAGTAGATTTGGATGCCAATGCAAGCTTCAGCTTTGCAAGTCCAAGCTATTGCCAATCGAGTGCGAGTGATACAGCGAACGTTACAGGGACGACAGGTGGATTATTTGCAGCGACTCCCTCAGGCTTATCAATCGATCCGGTAACCGGAATTATCGACTTCGCTACTAGTACGTCGGGAACATACGATGTATCTTATATCATTTCTGGAGTCTGCGGTGCGTCGTCAACAGAGACAATTACGATTGAAGCGGCACCTGGACCTCCTAATGTATCTACTACTTCAAGCTCCACAGAAATATGTGAAGGAGAACAGCTCGAATTGCTTGGAAGCGGAAGTGGAGCAGGAGTGACTTACAACGTATATGATGCCGCTACGAATGGAACTCTTCTTGGGACGACTCCATTGATAATTTCACCGACTACGAATACAACGTACTATGTAGAAGCAGTTGGAAGTAATGGATGTACAAACCTTGGAGGGTTGTCATCATTGGCCATCACCGTAAATGCTGCACCCGCTGTTGATGCAGGACCGAATCAGACGCTATGCCCTGGATTCTCAACGAACCTGACCGCCACGGGAGCACCTGACTTTGTCTGGAGTACTTCTGAAGGTAGTGCAACGATTGCGGTATCCCCAACTGTAACGAGCTATTTCTACGTCACTGGAACTGGAACTAACGGTTGTACAGCGGAAGATTCAGTGTTGGTCACAATTGTCGACCCAGGAACGATTACGGCTCTGGATGATAACTACGACGTAACTACGGCAGAGTCCACAATACTGAATGTAAGTGACAACGATACTTACAACAACGGAGTTGTTTCGATTTTATCCGCTCCAACAAATGGAACGGCTGTAGCAAATGGTGATGGAACAGTTACTTACACATCCAATGCGGGATATACAGGCTCTGATTCCTTCCAATACACAATTTGTGATGCGAATTGTGCGGTCTACTGTGACACAGCAACAGTGCAGTTAACGGTAACTGAAAATAGTGATATTCAAGTTTCTGGTGGATTCTCTCCAAACGATGATGGAACCAACGAGACCTTCAATATTCTTGGCTTGGAAAACTTCCCTAGTAATACGCTCAGTATTTACAATCGATGGGGTAATCTAGTATATCAGGCATCACCCTATGAGAATGATTGGGATGGAACATCCAACGTAAATGGCTTGGTGATCGGAGAGCGATTAACCACAGGTACTTACCTCTATATTCTTGATTTGGACGGGCAATCAGATCCGCTTAAAGGAACATTAGAATTGAAAAGAGATTAACCGATCGTCTTGAACGATTAAAACAGATATTATGAAAAGATTAATTGTACTTGCACTGATTCTACTGCCAATTTCACAGGCACATGCGCAGAATCAATTTCACATGACGCAATACATGGTTCATCAACCATTCATTAATCCTGCTGCGGCTGGAGCGAAGACCAATTTTAATGGCGCTTTGTTTTATCGTGCTCAGTATGTTGGATTCGATGGTGCTCCGAGAGTAGCTGGATTAAATGTTAACTCACCCATCGGCAAAGGAAATAGCAATATAGGCTTAAGTGTTGTAAATGATCAAATTGGAGTAAACGACGTAACGGATATCTCGCTGAACTATGCGTATACATTAAGATTTGCGAATGAATCGAGATTAAGTTTTGGTGTGTCAGGCATTTTGTCTTTGATGCAAAGTGACTACGGAAGCGTTCAGACGAATGGAATCAATGATCCTTTTTTCACGGATAATACACCGACATTGCTTGCACCGAATGTGAAATTGGGAGTCTATTATCAAAAGAATCGTTTTTATATTGGCTTAGCGACGCCTAAACTTCTTCAAAGTGACATTGTTTTTACGAACGAATACGCAGCGCAGAGTAGAGCAGATTTGTCACAAACGCATGTATTCCTTCAGGGTGGATATCGATTCACTATTAACGAAACGACTGAACTGCACGCATCATCTTTAATGAAGTACGCAGCAGGCGCACCGATTCAGTTTGATTTTAACGCGCTTGTCGAGTTCAAGGAAAAGTTCGGAATAGGACTGTCAGGACGCACAAACGGAGACCTAGCAGCAATAGTTCAATACAGAATTACTGATATGTTCAAATTGTCTTATTCGTATGACTACGCCTTGAACCGATTGAGTGATTTCTCAACAGGAAGTCATGAGATCATGTTGTTGGTGGATATCAAAAGCGCTTTGTCACCTCTTAAGATTACATCACCACGGTTTTAACAAGCGATTAGTTTGATTTCTGAATCAATCGAATGATTTTCAGGTGATGATTGGTGTGTAATTCCAAGAATCGAATGGTATCTTTTAGTCTCAAATCCCCAAATAAAGGATGCTTGAAAAACTGACCAGATCCGAGAGACGATAAATTCGAAACGTTGGTCCGTGCAACTATTATAAGTTTTTCTAATTCTTCTGTCGATAACTCGGATGTAGGTCGAACTGATTTAGGAGATTTAGCTTTCCCTCTTGGGAATCGTCTTATGGCGAACAAAACGAATTTCAATAGATTAAATTTCTTCTTGAATTCCTTTGGATTAGCGGTTTCTAGAACACCCGATACTGCGTTCAAAACTAACAATGAATGTTGGATTTGCCAACCAATATTAACAGATGAAACGGATGCTGAACTCAACTCTTTATCCACTATAGCGGATTGAAGTTCGTCAACATACATGCTCAGTTTATTCGTAGATTTTTTTCGCATTTCAACACCTTTTCGGGCACAAAATACGCATTCACATCATCCAATCATGAGATTTGTGCGCGGGATTAAAACATGATCTTAACAAAAATCGAGAAGTTCGTTGAAAAACTGAAACTTTAGCTATCCAACATTTTGTTAAAATAATCACTCATGGTTTCTCTGTTCAAAATTCAATGCTTACCTTGTAAATTATTGTCGAACAGATAACTACGACGCGAAAAAATCAAATTATGAAAAAAACACTTACCTTACTAATGTGCACAGGCCTTGCTCTTTACGGGACTGCGCAGAGTTACGGCTCAAATTCAAGTACTGGTACTTCTGATCCTTATGCATACAATATAGCAGGAACTGCAGTACTATCAATTCCAGCTCAAGAAGTCCTTTCGACTGATCAAACCATTCCATTTGCATGGAATTTCTTCGGTGCACCAGTTACCACTTATAAAGTGAGTGATAATGGATACATCACATTTGACGCAGCAGCGACTGTCAGTGAGCCAGTAAACACTGCTATTCCTGATGCTGGTGGTCCAAATAATGCGATTTACGCATTTTGGGATGACATCAATATTGCTTCAGGTACGGGAGCTACGGATCAAGTAAACTCGTTTACTTACGGATCAGCACCAAATAGAACACACGTAATTCAATGGTTCTCTGCAACGCCTACGGCTGGGTCAGGATTCATGTACTGTGCGGTTCGTTTGCACGAATGTGGCGATTTCGACGTAGTATTGAACTACGGAAACGCAACAGGTATGTCAGCGACTATTGGTTGTGAAGATGCAACAGGAACAAATGGAGTTATGGTTGAAGGAC
>JBGCDF010000201.1:0-8672 GCA_045105095.1 Crocinitomicaceae bacterium
GTTGAAGCACCTGACAACTTACATGAGTTCATCGAAACAAACGTTGTTTCAGGAAAGCTCAAAGTTCACTATCAGAAAAACAAAAACATCTCGAATAAAAGTGACGTAAAAATTCACATCACTACTGCAGATCTCGATAAATTTGATCTTTCAGGGGCATCTAGTGTTGTATTGAATAATACACTTAGCTCTTATGACTTCGACTTGGAAATGAGCGGGGCAAGTGATTTCGAAGGAGAAGTAAACGTAACCAACGGAGACATCGAAATGAGAGGGGCATCTAGTGCTAAGATCAACGGTACGGCAATGGATGCTTTTGTAGATTTATCTGGAGCAAGCACTATTCGCAAGTATGAATTCGAAATTGAAACGCTTGATGTAAAGCTTTCAGGAGCTAGTACTGCATTCTTAACGATACTCAACTCTATGAGTGTAGATCTTTCAGGAGCAAGTACGTTGAATTACAAGGGAGACCCAGTTATTACGAACATCAATACTTCAGGAGCATCAAACATCAATAAAAACTAACACAAAGCCGTAGAAGCTTTCAGTCCCTGCTGATTCCAATCGGAAGTAGTGGGGATTTTTTGTGGATACAAGTTCGGGGTTCGACTCCTTGCTTTGACTTCGACTCCGCTCAGTCAGCGCAGAACATTGTGGGTTGAGCGGAGTCGAAACCCAACTCTACTAATTAATCCCAAATCCCATTACCAGAATATCATCTACCTGCTCGTTGTCTTGTCTCCATTCGACATAGTTGTTTTCGAGAATCTGCCGCTGATGATCAAAGGGCTTGTCGCTGATGTCCACAAACAATTGCTTCAGGCGTTTTGATAAGTACTTTTTATTCCGTGGACCTCCAAATTGGTCGGCATACCCATCACTGAACATATAAACTTTATCGTCGGGCTCTAGTTTTATTTCGTGTCCTTTGTAATCTCTTGACTCATTTAATTCTCCTCCTAGCGAAAAACGATTCGGGGCAAATTCGAGCAGTTCCTTATCTCGAACAATGATCAAGGGGCGGAACGCTCCAGCATAATTCAACACTTGCGTCCTCTTGTTGTAGGCACAAAGCGCAATGTCCATTCCGTCATGCGAGTCCGTATTTACACCTTGTTGATTGAGCGTATCTACAATTCCATCATTGATCAATCTTAGGGCTTGTTCTGGTGATCTAACGTCATCGGATTTAACATGTTTATTTATTTGACTTACACAGATGACAGACATCAATGCTCCTGGAACACCATGTCCTGTGCAATCACCGACTGCACATACCGCAATATCACCGAAATCGTAGAACCAATAAAAATCGCCACTCACTATATCTTTTGGCTTAAATAGGTGAAAATACGATTCGAAGGTATTTTTGATGGACCAATCGTCGGGAAGTAAGGCAGATTGAATCCTTTTTGCATAATTGATGCTGTCTGTGATGTCCTTGTTCTTTCTACGAATAATGATGTTCGCTGTATTCAATTCCTTTGTGCGCTTTTCTACTTCTGCTTCCATTATTTCATAATGACGTGCATTGTTCAAACCGATGGCCGAATAATACGCCAGCGTTTCAATAATGTTTAAATGATACTTCGTGTATACATTTTCCTTCAAAGACTGAACGGTAATCAAGCCAAAAGACTTTCCGTTTCTTCTCAATGGATAGAAAATCAATGATTGCGGATAATCACCTGCCACCACTTTCACTTCTTCCACATACTTTGTGTGTTCTAGTCTGTTGTTGTTGATGAAGATTTCCTTGTTATTCTTGATACACCAAACTGAATAATTGTTGTCATCTTCCATGGAAACGACAATTTGCTCATGCCGATTACCATTCTCGTAATCGTATTTGTAGTCGATGCACTGTCGTTCTTCATCGTATAGTCTCACGCCGAAGATGCTCGCATCCATGAGCTTGTTCACATTATAGTATAAGCGTTCGATGACGTTTTCAAAATCGAGGGTAGAAATCAATTCTTGCCCGATCTTATTGAGCAATTCGATGTTCTTGTAATTCTTCTCAAGCTCATTCGTACGCGCCTTTACCTCTTCCTCCATGTTTTCATACAATCGTGCATTTTCAAGGGCAACTGAAATGAAGTTCGCAAGATTCTTTGTGATGTTTAAGTGGTATTTCGAGTATGCATTTCGTTCAAAGTATTGGATCGTCACCACACCAATCTTTTTGTTCTTTATTTTCAGCGGAAGATAGATCAATGACTGAGAAGCACGACCAGAAATCGCTTCTGGAACCTGTGCTAGAAATTCAGCATACTCTTGCTCAATGTCATTAATGAAAATATCGACCTCCTTATTGTAACAGACACTCGCCAGCCTGCTCTTATCGTCTAAACTAACGCTCGTATATTCATGTCTTTCTCCTTCTTCAACGTATCCGGGAAAAGAAATAATTCGTGTGGTTTCATCTGCCAATCCAATCCCAAACACATTGATTTTCATAAACTTACTCAAGTGTTTGTACACTACTTCGTTGATCTCATCGATGGAAAGCGAAGAGGTAATTTCCCTCCCAATTTCATTGATTATTTCACCATCGTTGTGGTATTTCTTGAGACGCTTATTCTCTTTTTCCATTTGAGCAAGCCTTCCACTGAGCTCGAAGGTTTTTGCCTTTTTCGATTCTATCTCCTCTGCATGTTGGTCTTTCGCCTGATGATGTGCTTTGTAATAGGTAATGTGCTCTTTCAGGTTACCTTGTTCTTCCTCTATATCCGATAACAACAAGTAGGCTTTCGCGAGTCTATCATACGATTGAAGTTCTTCTGCTAGTTTGATGGTGTTTTCAAGGTGCGTTTTCGCTAAGTCATATTTCCGATCCAAAACATACGCTTCCGCCAAATGAAAATTCGAATCTGATATCCCGGGCTTGAATTTAAGCTCCTCACGAATAAGGAGTGACTTTTTCAGGTTGATAAGGGCATTGACGGCATCTCCGCGATTAACATAAATGGACCCCATACAATCAAGTGCATACGACTCTGTGTCCTTCTTTCCATTAATTTCTGCCAGATTAATACACTTGGAAATGTACATCAACGACTGATCAGATTGGCCCAGTTTTAGATAAACCTGACCTAAACCTTCCAATAATTTTAAATAGGTAGAAATGTCTTCAGCCTTTTTTGCTACCTCTACTCCTTTTTCGTAGAACTTGTTGGCCTCTAGGTATTCACCCTTCATATAGTAAGCTAGGCCTATCCCGTTTAAAGCATTCGCCTGGCCTTGAAAGTACTTGTGATCCCGCGAAATTTCCAACGCATCATTTCCAAATTGAATTTGCTTCTTGTAATCTCCTAAAAAATAAAAAATGACGCACATATTGTAGAGCAGGTCCGCCTCATGATCGAAATCACCGACCTCCCTTAAGCGTTCTCGGGCACTAGCCGTATACTCCAGCGCTTCCTCGTAATTGGATGTCCAAATGTGTGCTGCCCCAATATTACCTTCCGCCCAAGCGATTCCCTTTGGATAATTAATCTCTTTAGCTTGATCCAATACGGTTCGTGCCGACTCAAGAACAGAGACGGGGTTTTCGCGCACAAAATTCCAGTGGTGAATGTTGTGGTTATCAATTTCACGATGTGATACCATAGTAATAGCGATTGGAATAACTTAAATATACTGAATCGTAAGGTAATACATACACTATTGTCACTTTTTTGCGCTTGAGTATCGGTTATTTTGGGATTTCTCGGACTATTTTTTGAATCTTTGGCCATGTCAAATCGGCGAAATTTTCTGGTTGTTGGAGCGGGCTTATCTGGTGTAAGCGTTTCTCTGCATTTGCTTCAACGAGACGTTGACGTGACGCTCGTGGACAACGGAAAAAATGCGAGTTCGCTGATTGCGGCTGGAATCATGAACCCACTTGTCTTTCGCAGAATGACAAAAGGTTGGCGCGTGGATGATTTCATCCCTTATTGTATTGAGTATTACTCATCAATTGAAGCTGAATCAGGGGCTTCTTTCTTCCAAAAATTGCCCATTCGAAGACTGTTTTCGACCGAACTCGAGCGTGAACTCTGGGTAAAAAAGCAAGTGCGAGATGATTTCAAAAACTACATGACACCACTCGAAGAAACAGATGATAATTACAGTCGTTCGCTAAACCCATTTGGTTCAGGAAGAATCAAAAATGCCTATGCAGTTCACCCGGCAGTATTTATGCCCGCTGCGCATGAAGTGGTTACGCAAAAAGGAGGAAGTATCATCCAGGAAAGTTTTGACTACTCAAAATTGAAAGGAACCGAATACAATGGAGCTGAATACAGTGATGTTATCTTTTGCGAAGGCTATCTCATCTCAAACAATCCCTGGTTCTCATTTTTACCCATTAACCCAACGAAGGGAGAAATCCTCACTGTGCACTCAGAAATGCTACCAGAAGACGAGTCGCTCAACCGAAAGTGCTTCAATCTGCCATTAGGTAATAAAAAATTCAAGATCGGTTCCACCATCGATTGGAACAATACATCCCTCGAACCAACTGAAGAAGGAAAAGCAGAAATTCTCGAAAAGCTTTCGTACATCATTGAGGAGGATGTGGAAATTGTCGAACATCAGGTGGGTGTGCGACCTGGATCTCATGACAGAAGGCCGTACATCGGAACACACCCTGAGAATCGGGACTATCATGCTTTTAATGGACTGGGGTCAAAGGGTTATCTGCTGTGTCCTTTATTGGCAAAAGAGTTTGTTGAGTGTCTGCTCGATGGGAAAGAACTCGATCCAGAAGTCCGGTTAGAGCGGTGTTATCCTTCAGACTAGTGTAGTCTTGTCCAAAATTTATCTAACGTAATCGCTTCAAAGGAGGAAATTCACAGAAGATCATCGTGAAAAACTGAGTTTCCTTGAAGTTCTAGTCATACAGATATGGGCTTATTCTTGATGAAATTTAACAGCAACTAAAGTTATTACCCGGGAAGATAGTTGTATCTTTGTATAAATATTAAACATACATATTATGTATCCACCAGAATTAGTTCAACCCATGAAGGAAGACTTAACAAGCGTAGGATTTGCGCAGTTAACGACACCATCAGACGTTGATGAAATCATAAAAAATACAGAAGGATCATTATTGGTCGTAGTAAACTCTGTTTGCGGATGTGCGGCAGGAAACATGCGTCCTGGGGTAAAGTTGTCATTGAACAACGATGCTAAGCCTAGCGCTCTATCAACTGTTTTCGCAGGAGTTGATGGTGAAGCGACAAATCAGGCACGTAAGTATTTCCTTCCTTACCCTCCATCTTCACCTTCTATCGCTTTATTTAAAGACGGTAAATTGGTGCATTTCTTGGAAAGACATCACATTGAAGGAGGAACTGCTCAAATGATTGCTGAGAATTTATCCGAAGCGTACAACGAGTTTTGTAATTAGAAATAAGTACTTGATGATTGAAAGGGTGAATTACCCCGATAGCTATCGGGATGTTCACCCTTTTTTCGTTTGTTGTTGATGATATATCGACATATGTCGATATATAAATATTTCGATGATGTAACTAAGAATTTAGCTTTAATCCCAACCTGACATTTGAACTACTGAGCGACTATACCTTTTCATTAATCGCCTTGGCCCATCCAACATCTTTCTCAGTCAGTTTATTCTCATCATGCGTGCTAATACTCACCCGAAGTTTTCGATACTCGCTAATGTACATATCCGCATGATGACCGACTTTATCTGAATACTTGGCCACCATCAACACAAACTCTGCTAGTTCTGTTTGATTCTCAAACACAAAATCACGCACTAATTCTTTTCCCGTATTCCTCCAATTTTCTATTTCCATCGTTCTTTCAGTTCAATTATTGCATTGTACAATTGCTCCATGCTTTCGATCACAAAGTACTTCGTTTGGATCTTGTCTGTTTCAAAGTAGGTTTCGAGGATCTCATCCAAATCAAAGGGAACTCGCTCTGTGTTAGGCTCCAAACACGCAATGGATTCACCAAAAGACGACGCGATTCCCGCACCGAATACTTTGGGGCCGTTCTGTTCAATCAAGCCGAATTCAATGGTGAACCAGTACAATCGCTGCAGTTGAATCACCCTCTTTTCATTGTTCTTATTCTTGACTCCCAATTTACCGAATTCATGGATGAAATCAGAGAATACCTTATTCGAAAGCAGCGGAATGTGGCCAAATACGTCATGAAACATATCAGGCTCTTCGAGGTAATCCAATTGACTCATGGCCCGCAACCATGTAGAAGAACAAAACTGTTTCATCGAAAGTAACTCGAAAAATTCGTCTACCGGTATTAAGCCAGGAACGCAATACATTTTCCATGATGTCCGTGTTTCGAACCAATCGTTCAATTGCTCAAACTCTGCTATTCGATCCGGGTAAAGCACATCACGCATCTGCTCCAAAGCAGTCAAATACTCCTTGCAGGCCTTATCTTCTAAGTTTACTACTTGTCTTTCAAAAAGTGTTTTCCAGACATCGAAATCTTCCTGTGTGTACGTTTCAAATTGTTGTTTCATATTACTACGTTCTTTCGCCGAAACTTCGGCATGGGCACAAAAAAAGCCTGATTCTATTGAACCAGGCCTACATATAAAATTCATCACATATACAGCTAGTTCGTCTTTCGGTGGAAATACGAATAAGCATAATATGTGTTCATGTTCATCATTGGGTCAAATATAGAGAATATGTCGGTCTTTCAAAGACAATTCTCAATTTCTTAAAAGACACTGAAAATAACTTGTATCTTCGCGTTATGCTACTGAGTATCTTGCATAAGCGTTTCAAAATTGTTGGTGATATCTACATTGATGTAGATAAAGTCTTATTCGCACTGCTCATCGTAGTGGGCACTTGGGTCTTCGTGAAAGCCATAAGGAGACTCATAACTCGTCCCAACTTAATTTCTGATAAAATTCAGGAGAAGCGACAAATGACGATTTTCCTGTTGACGAAGTACACTGCTTGGTTCATTGCTATTATTTCCAGTTTATCCATTGTTGGAATTGACCTGACAACACTGGTTCTGGGATCTACCGCACTTTTGGTTGGTTTAGGGTTTGGACTTCAGTCAATTTTTCGCGATTTCATTTCCGGCATTTTCCTCTTGTTTGAAGGATCTATCAAAATTGGTGATGTTATTGAGGTGGATGATGTAGTTGGGAAAGTGCTCGAAGTCAACTTACGCAGCTGCGAATTAAAAACGCGCGATGACGTAAAAATCATTATCCCGAACTCCAAGTTTTTGGAAGAAGAAGTGGTGAATTGGTCGCATGAAAGTGATCAGGTTCGATTTACGATCGAGGTTGGAGTTGCCTACGGTTCGGACATTGATCAGGTGAATGAATGTCTTGTGAAGGCAATGCAGGCGCACAAACATGTGTCCTCTAGCCCCAAACCGTATATCCAATTTGCGAAATTCGGCGAATCCTCATTGGAATTTAAGATGTTTTTCTGGTCGAAAAACACCTTTTTGATTGAGCAGGTAAAATCGGATATCCGTGTGGATGTGTATAAGCGTTTGAAAGAACATGGGTTGGAGATTCCATTCCCGCAGCGTGATGTTCGCATTAAAGGTCCACGACCTGATGTGTTGACAGATGTTGATTTGAAGGGGGAATAGAGACCTCTCTACTGATTCCTTATCAAGGGAAAACAATAGCAAATTCATAGGGTTTATTGAACCCTCCTGAACATTACTCCCTTTCCGTTGTACAGCACTCCAAACTCTCCAACGTGAAACAACACTTCTCTATTCCTTCTCCTTGTTCTGAAAAGTGGGACGCTATGGCGCCTACCAAAAATGGAGCTTTCTGTACATCCTGCTCTCACGAAGTGCATGATTTGACTCAGTTCAGTTCATCAGAAATACGTGAAAAGCTGGATCAATTGAATGGTTCTAATTTGTGCGTTCGCATACACGTTCACCAGATCACCAAATTCAATGATGAAGTCGAACAATGGTATCAGCCAGACGTAACATTCAAACCTCGCCTATTTCTATTCGCACTTTTTCTAGTATTCGGAATGACCGCTTTTAATGGGTCCGCTCAAATTCATGAGTTTGCTGATTCTGTGCGTATAGAACTGGTCGAAACTGCGTTTAATCATGCAAATGAATCGGTGACCAACCGTATTTACCCGCAAACGATGATCAAGGGTCAGGTAACTATGGGGCCTCCCGTCAGATACTGGGAAAATGGTCCCTCCAGAACTGTCAAACCTAAAACAGTAAAAGAACCAGAAGGCCTCGATACTTTAAACCTTGATATTCCGATAATTTCCAATAGTGCGGAAAGAAGCACAAAGCAAGCTGATGAAATCACTAGCTACAGAGTTATTGCCTATCCAAATCCCACAACAGATAAAACAATCCTCCGAATTGATGCTCCGTACGCCGCCCGTTTTGCTATTCGTGTTTTTAGCGAATCAGGAAACACTGTACAATCTTATGGAACAAAGGAGTTTCCAGGCGGAAGTAATGAATTCACAATAGATCTGAGTAATCTTGCTAGAGGGGTCTATATTGTTGGACTACAATCTCCAGAGTTTGGAAAGACCCTGTCTATCAAAAAGTTGTAGTTTACACCAATTCTCCGCCTATTTCTGCCCTTCATGTGCCAAGTTTGCCGGCGTCATTTCCCACACAGCTCACCAAACCATTGTGTTCTC
>JBGCDF010000202.1:0-7376 GCA_045105095.1 Crocinitomicaceae bacterium
AACAGAGGGCAATCCTGATTTGATCAATGAGACCTTGTACACTCAGCCCCTGTTGTTTTTATTGATGTACAGTTATGCAAAATTGCTCATGCATTTAGGCATCAAACCCAGCCAAATGATCGGGCATAGCCTCGGCGAATATGTGGCGGCTTGCGTAGGTGAAGTGTTTACCTTCGAACAAGGATTGAGTTTGATTCTCAAACGTGCGGAATTGATGGATAGCATGGAGGGTGGAACTATGTTACATGTTCAGTTACCAGCTTCGGAAATAAGAAAACGTTTACCAGAGAGTGTATCGATTGCAGCCATCAATACAACTGATTCTTGCGTTATTTCAGGTAAGGAAGAAAGTATTGAAACGTTCTCGAATGAACTGAAGGAAGATGGAACCATAGTTATTCCATTAACTACTTCTCATGCTTTTCATTCTGAGATGATGGATGAAATCTTAGATCCATTCAAGGAGGCATTTAGTGGCTATACATTATCTCCTTCCAAAATACCGTTCGTGTCTTCTAAAACGGGGAAAGTGATCACGCAAGAAGAAATGACTTCACCTGATTACTGGGTAATGCACCTCCGAGAGACCGTTGTATTTGCGGAGGCTTTGAAAACCTTGGTTGCACAAGGCTTTTCCACTTTCGTTGAAATTGGGGCATCAAAAACGCTTGGTAATTTCCTAAGAAACAATGAAAAGATTGATTCAACTGCAAACATCTTGACGGTAAGTCGACACCCAAAGGAGAAAGAAGATGACGCGAAGTACTTTTTGAATGCCTTGGGTGCCCTCTGGCAATTGGGTGTTTCTATCAAGTGGTCTCGTTTGTTTGAGGGGCAAAACCGAAATAAACTCATTGTACCTGGATATGCTTTTGATAAGGTACTATTTCCAGCCAGAGTGAATCCAATACAGCAGTTGATGGATCAATTCAAAGCGAATGGATCAGCCGATTTATCTGATTTTAAAATCGAATCTCCAAGTGTTCTGAATTATACAGGGAACGATGGAACTGAAGATTTTGACAGTATTCCATCGCCAGTTGAGAAGCCTGAATTGACTGCAAATTATGCACCAGCAGAAACGGAAACTGAAAAGAAATTAATCGAACAATGGGAGTCACTTTTTGGATACGACCAAATTGGAATTCATGATGATTTCTTTGAGCTTGGAGGAGATTCTTTAAAAGCACTAACGCTGCTAAGAAGAATGCATCAAACCTTTAACGTGGAAATTCGAGTAGAAGATTTCTTCGATGGATGTAGCATTCATGCACTGGCAAATGAAATTGACCTTGCAACGGGAGTAAGTAAGTTGAGTTCAGATGATGAAAAGTCGTCCAATTCCGAACAACTAAGATTCTAAAATCGAATGAAAGAGCTCTTAAAGGAATTGATAGCGCATAATGTTCACTTGTCCACAGATAAGGACGAGCTTGTGGTGGATTTTCAAGGGGAATTGCCGGAAGAGCTTATTTCCAAAATCAGAGAGAATAAAGCGAATTTGATTAGTTATTTGAATCGCTACACTGGACAAAAGGGATACAGTGAAATCCCAACTATTGAGAAGTCAGAGTCGTATCAGGTCTCTTCTGGTCAGAGTCGTTTATGGTTGTTGAGTCAATTAGAAGGGGAGCTTTCTGCGTACAACATTCCAGCGGTATTTCAACTCGAACGCTCCATAGATTTAGAAGCATTTAAAAAGGCGGTAAACGCTACAATTGAGAGGCATGAATCCCTCCGAACCTTGTTTAAAGAAGACAACGAAGGAAATGTGAGACAATGGGTCATTTCTCCCGAAGAATTAGATTTCAAGATTAACGTGAAGGACTTTTCGGAAAGCTCTGATGCTAAAAGTGAAACGGAACAATTCATCAGTGCAGATAGGGATAAAAGCTTTGATTTGGCCAATGGGCCTTTGTTTCGGGCGTGCCTGATTCGAACTGGGGCTGAGCAGAACGTTTTGTACCTCAATATTCATCATATCATTAGCGATGGTTGGTCGCTCGGAGTGCTATCGAAAGACATCATGACCTTTTACGAAGGTTTCGCAAACAGTCTGAATCCAAAGGTCGAACCACTTCGAATTCAATACAAGGACTATGCGTCCTGGCAAAATCAGCAGTTAATGACTGATGATTTTATCGAGAAACGTGCGTTCTGGTTACAGTCACTTGAAGGGAAATTACCACTTCTCAGTTTGTCAGGATCCAAGCAACGTCCGAGTGTGATGACGAATCGAGGGAAGAAATTCGGAACGTACCTCAATGCGGATTTAACGACACTACTGAAAAAGTACTCGGAGGATTATGGCGGTAGTTTGTTCATGACTTTAATGGCTGGATGGAAGGTGCTCATGTACCACTATTCGAACCAGAAGGATACCATCATTGGTACTCCGGTCGCGGGAAGAAGCCATGCAAACTTAGAGGATCAAATTGGTTTTTACGTGAATACCTTGGCACTCAGAAGTCAAGTAAATCCTGATGAAAGCTTCTGTACTTTTTACGATAGATTGAAAACAAATACCTTGGAGAGCTACGAACATCAGACCTATCCATTTGACCGCTTGCTCGAAGATCTAGACGTAGAAAGAGATATTTCAAGAAATCCAATTTTCGATGTCTTCTTAATGCTATTGAATAATGCATCGAATACTGGAACAAATGTATCTGAAGTTGAGGCGGATAAAATCATTGATCTCGGACCAATTACAACCAAGTTCGATCTTGATATTTCATTCCACGAAGTGGGTGATTGCCTGTCTTTTGAATTAATGTACAACACGGACATTTACTCGGATGATATTGCCATTGGATTAATGTCGCACTTCAAGTCTCTTTTAGTGGAGTTACTGGAGAACGATGATCAAATAATTGGAAGTGTAGATTACTTATCTGATCAAGAAAAGCATCAGTTACTTCATGGTTTCAATCAGACCGAAGCGGATTATCCGAAGGAGAAAGCGATTCATGAGCTGTTTGAACTTCAAGCGAGCCGAACACCAGATCGAATTGCTATAGCTAGTGAAAATAGAGAGTTTTCCTATCAGTACGTAAATTCAAAAGCGAACAAATTAGCGAATTACCTCTTAAAAGAAGTTCGCGTTGATCAAGGTGAGATTGTAGGAGTTCGGTTAAATCGAACAGTTGATTACATCATCGCAATTCTTGGAATTTTGAAATCAGGTGCTGCTTGTGCGCCCATCAATCCAGATTTACCACCAAAACGCTTTGAAAAAATCGCTCATTACTTCAAGGAGATAATCGACGTAAGTTTCCTTGAGAAATTTGAAGAGACGAATGACTTAAAGGATGAAAATCCCAAAATTCCTACAACATCATCCGATTTGGCCTATGTGCTGTTCACATCAGGATCTACAGGTCAGCAAAAACCATGCTTGATAGAGCATCGGGGAGTGGTAAATCATGTTTCTCAGAAAATCAAAGAACTGAACATCGATGAAAATTCAGATGTGGTTCATGCGTCGAAATTGCACTTTGTTGGAGGAATCTGGCAATTGTGGACACCATTGTTCACAGGAGCTAAAGTTGTCCTTCCAGGTTTGGAGGAGATTCAGGACATTACTGCTTTGTTGAAATTAGCTCAAGAGAATGAAGTGAAATTATTGGAAGTGATTCCTTCTCAAATAGCGAATCTCCTGGCAATGGACGCGAGTATGTCCCTAAGCGAACTAGATCGTCTGATTTTGACGGGAGAACCGCTCAAAAAGAGAATTGTAGATGAAGTATTCAAACGAAATCCTAATCTGGAACTCATCAATACCTATGGAATAACGGAAACTTCGGATGTCATTTCAAGCTACAGCATGAAGTCTGGAGAGGAATACGACCACCGTTCTGTTGGTAAGCCAATTCAAAATGTGCAAATCTACGTGTTGAATGAGAATCAATCGCTTTGTCCGATTGGCGTAGATGGTGAAATATGCATTTCAGGAGATGGCTTGACTAGAGGGTATCTCAATCAGGAGAATCTTACAGAAGAACGATTTATCACACATCCATTCAATACGAATCAACGTTTATACAGAACAGGAGATTTGGGAAGATGGAGCCAAAATGGAGAATTGCTATTCCTTGGTCGAATTGACCATCAGGTGCACATTCGCGGTTTCAGAATTGAATTGGGCGAAATAGAACAAGCCATTCTGGACTTCGCTCGAATGCGAGAAGCAGTGGTAATCGCCATAGAAAACGATCAGGATGAAACGCAATTGGCCGCCTACTTTACGGCGGAAGAAGAGAAAGAATCCAACGAACTCCGTTCATATTTGAGTGACCACCTTCCGCATTATATGATCCCTGATTATTTTGTGCAGCTCGAGGAACTTCCACTGACTAAGAATGGAAAGTTGGACAGAAAATCGCTTCCTAGCGCAGATTCATTGGAAGGTTCCGATAATCGTTCATACGCGGCTCCCGAGAATGATCTCGAAAAGCAATTGGTGGAGCTGTGGCAATCCGTTCTTAGCAAAAATCGAATAGGTGTCACGGATGACTTTTTCGTGCTGGGAGGCCATAGCCTCAAGGCAGTTCGCTTAATTAATCTGTACGAACGAGAATTAGAGGTGAGATTGAGCTTATCTGAACTCTTTCAAAACAAAACCATTCGACAGCATTGCCAATTAGTTGAAAGAGCAAAGCGAATAAATGTTCAACAGATTGTTCCACTTACGACGGAAGAAGTAGCACACGGTAATCTCCATGGCTTTCAAGTATCCGACGCTCAGCGCAGGTTGTGGATCTTGAGTCAGTTCCCTGAAGGTTCTGTCGCTTACAATTCTACTGGGAAGGTATTTCTAACGGAACGGGTTGATCAGGTATTATTACAAAAGGCGCTGAAAGCAACAGTAAGTCGTCATGAAATTCTGAGAACCTCGTTTAAGCAAAACGATCAGGGTGAACTTCGTCAATGGGTCGAGCAGTCGGGTAATCATGAAGTGGAAATAATAGTTACTGATTTCAGTAAGGAAGAAGATAAGGTTACTCGAATGGAAAAGTTTCTCGAAGAGGAAGCCCTAGTGCCCTTCGACCTGAAAACTGCAACACTCTACAAAGTAGGATTAATAAAACTGGCTGAAGAAGAGTACGTCTTTTACTACACGTTGCATCACATCGTGAGTGATGGCTGGTCAATGGAAGTTCTTTCTGATGACGTCTTCTCTCTTTACTCTAAATGGAAGACGAACCCGGAGCTTTTAGGAGATGTTTCTGACCTGAATGAACTCAAAATTCAATACAAAGACTACGCTGCGTGGCAATTAAAGCAAGCAGAAAGTGAACATGCTGAGTCTCATAAGCGGTATTGGTTGAATCAACTTGGCGGTGAGCTTCCCTTAATCGATTTGCCTGCGAACAAGCAGCGTCCGAAAGTAAAGACCTTTAGTGGGCGCACGCTGGGAGGATTTATCGGAGAAGAGACTGCCACGAAGCTTAAGAAATATACGACCGCTTCGGATGGAACTATATTCATGGGCCTGCTCTCAGCTTGGAACGTGTTAGTCCATAGATATACTGGAGAAAATGATATAATCGTTGGTTCCCCGATTGCTGGAAGAGAACAACTGGAACTAGAAAACCAAATTGGTTGCTACATCAATACACTGGCGATTCGTAATCGACTGCATAGCGATCAGTGTTTCAATGAGGTATTTAGTTCGATCAAGGAACACACCTTAAATGCGTTTACGCATCAATCTTATTCGTTTGATCGACTCGTGGAAGATTTGAAACTGAAGACGGATAGAAGTAGAAATGCGGTATTCGATATCTCCATGACATATCATAATCAGGGAGAAAGTTCCGACGAGCATTCGATCGAAGCAGAGCGAATTGTTCAAATTACTGATCTTGGACCTGCTCCATCTAAGAATGATGTCGAACTGCATTTGGAAGAAGTCGGAAACGTACTTGCCTTTAATGTGAAGTTTAATACGGATGTCTACGAGCGTGAAATGATCGTTCGCTTGATGCAGCATTTCCAGCTAATCCTCGATGAATTATTAGAAAACCCTTCGGAGAAGATTGCTCACATTGATTTTCTTCCAAGTACGGAAAAAGTGTGCTTGATCGAAGAATTCAATCAAACATCAGCTGATTTTCCAACCGATAAAACACTAATAGACCTATTTGTCGAACAGGTTGAAAAATCTCCAGGTCATGTTGCACTTGCTTTTGCTGAAAAGGCGTTTACCTATCAGGAATTGGATGAGTATTCATCGCAATTGGCTGCAACCTTAGTTGAAAATTTTGAGAGCGGGAAAAACGATATCATCGGAATTCAATTGGAAAGGTCTGATGAGATGGTGTTGGCTATTCTCGCTGTGTTGAAAACAGGAGCGGCCTACTTACCAATTGATCCAGCTTATCCTTCGTCCAGAAAAGAGTACATGATGCAAGACAGTGGAGCAACAGCGCTCATCACACACACTAGTTTCATGTTCGATAGCGATTTCTTTGATGGTGATGTTTTTGCAATCGATGTGGAGTTCGAAGCAAATTCGGATCGTAAAACAGATCTAACTTTTAAGCCGACCATCGATGATACTGCCTACGTGATTTACACGTCAGGTTCAACAGGAAAACCAAAAGGTGTTGCCGTTCCACATCAATCAATTGTAAACACAATTTTATCTCAAGTGAGTTCGTTTGAGGTAAACGAAACGACCAAAGGGCTTCAGTTTGCGTCTTATTCATTTGATGCTTCTGTTTGGGAAACATTCACCATGTTGTTAGGAGGTGGAACACTTGAGATGATCGCTGATTCAGATAGAAAGGATCCGAGTCTGGTGGCTGAATTTATTCAGAAGCGTGGAGTAAATTGGGTGACTTTACCTCCCTCTTTCTTGAACCGAATGGACCTCGATTCGTTAAACGGAGTAGAGAAACTTATTACAGCGGGCGAATCAGCAATGACGGAAGTCGCTACCGCATTCTCAGCCATTGGCACGTATTACAATGCATATGGTCCAACAGAGACCAGTATCTGTGCAACTGTTTTTGAAGTGGATGGTCAGAATGTTCCGAACTACACAACTTTGCCGATAGGAAAACCGATTGCCAACACGGAGGTGTACATTTTGAGTCCTTCTGAAATGCTTCAACCAATCGGAGTGGTTGGGGAAATATGTGTCTCAGGAAATGGGCTCGCTTCGGGATATTTGAATCAGCAGGAGTTGACAGAACGGAAATTCGTTTCACATCCTTTTAAGCCAGAAAAGCGATTATACAAAACAGGCGACCTTGGAAAATGGACGAATGACGGAAATATCATTTTCGTAGGAAGAACAGACGATCAAGTAAAGATCAGAGGACATCGAGTTGAGCCTGACGAGATTGCTAACACCTTGCTAAAGCATC
>JBGCDF010000203.1:0-24391 GCA_045105095.1 Crocinitomicaceae bacterium
CCCGTACCCGGAGGCAAGTCAATCAATAAGTAATCTAATTCTCCCCAGTGAGCATCTGTAAACATTTGCGTTAGTGCTTTTGCAGCCATTGGGCCTCTCCATACAACGGCATTGTTTTGCTCTGTGAAGAATCCAATGGAAAGAATTTTAATTCCGTAGCTCAATACAGGATTGATTTTCGGAATACCATCAATGTCGAGCATTGTAGGTCGATCATGCACCACGTCGAACATCGTTGGCATCGAAGGCCCGTAAATATCGGCATCTACAATTCCTACTCTGTATCCAGCTTTTGCCAGCCCTCCTGCTAGGTTGGCTGTTACCGTTGATTTACCAACTCCACCTTTACCGGATGCAATTGCAACAATGTTCTTGACTTCTGGTAGTATTTTTCGTTGAGCAGCCTTTGCTTCCGCTGGCAAACCAGCAACCGTCGATACTACTTCGATGTCATCTCCAAACGTGCGCTTCAAATTGAAATCTAAGGCTTCTTGCATTCGCTTTCGGGCATGCAATGCTGGATTTGATACAAATACTTTTAATGTGATTTTTGAACCGTCAATTGCCAATTCCTCGACTAAGTTGGCGGAAACGAGGTCTTTTTTAAGATCTGGCTCTAAGATTGAACCTAGTACCTCGAGGACTTTTTCACGTGATATTTCCATTGATAAGTACTTTCGATTGAAAGTGAATATTATTAGCTTTCTCGCTTAAATTCTTTGAACGACTTAACGGACTTTGCCATTAATTCTACTATGTGCTTGTCGCATCCTTCTTCCGCTGAAGAAAGGCCGTAAATGATTTTGTTAATCGTTTTTTGACCGTATACATGATACGATTTGTGCTCAATTCCTACTTCAGGAGAAGCATATTTTGATCCTGAAACCAATAAGGTGCGTTCGTACACAATTAAATCAGGCTCGTCAATCAAGTATTGAATTTTGAAAAACTTCTGATCAGCCAATTCCTTTTTCTTTTCTTTCACGAGATCATCGAGAATTCCGAAATCTTCGATATGAATTTGGAATTTTTGACCAGCGTTAATCTGCCACTTGAAAGATTCCTTGTGTTTTACTTCTGGTTTTGTCGAGGCACCGATATTCGCTGTTTCATCTGGTAAAGAGATGACTCCGGGTATGTCGAAATCGGCCATGATGAAATCTTGAAATTCGTAATAATCGTCGTTTACATTGATGTCATTTGGGTCAACGGTAGCAACCTCTTCACCACAGTTTGTCAACGTAAACAGCCCAGCTGCCATAGCTGCAAATCCTATAATTCTGATTGAAAGTGACTTAGACATCGCTCAACGGTTTAAAACAATTTCCTCCTCTTGCTACTGCAAATATACGAAACCTAGTTGTTAAATGAGAACTATCGCTCAATGTGATGTAAAATGTAACACTTATCTGATCATCACCCCCTTTTCTCCGATTAACGGAAGTAATTTCATGTTTTCCTCAGAAATTGACTCAGCAACGAACACGAATTTCTTATCGTAGAGCACATCTTCCACCCAAAAGCTCAACCAATATTCATTCGAAAGCCCGAAAACCTCCTCTATGATTGGTTCAATTTTCGCCGCTTCGTTTGGTAATAATACCTCAAGGCTATGGCGCAGTTTAGAGGTTCTAATTTTCTCCCCTGTATTTACGTTCGTACCGTACCCTTGACTCGTAACGATGATTCCTTCCATGATATCCTCACGAAAATTGAGCAGATATACGTTGTATATTTTCTCGTTATCCTCATTCAATTGCTGTACTACAGCGAATGCAACGCCTTCAACAGCCGGCCCTCGTAGTTCTTCTCGCATCGATTTAATCAGTTAAAGAAAAGAGATTCTATTAAAACTCTGTTTGAGATTTGATCATTTTTCCGAGCGCAATATATTGAAATAAATCCAGCGAGTGCCCGACTTCATATTGGTTTTGGCGAATGTAAACTTTATCATTCTTGAATTGCTCAGGGATAACATATTTCGGCTTTTTGTGGGAGCCTAAACGAACAATCATGAGGTTTTCCTCCGGGATCGTTATGACGTATTGTCCCTTTGCTCCTTGCGCAGCATAAATAGGATTTGTTTTCCCGAAATATGTCCAAATATGCAAGCCATAGCGCATATTCGGAACGCCTTCTTCTGTTTTCATCGTTTGAGGTACGATCATCGCATCATAGAACCACTTCGGAATGATTTGTTCATCTCCAATTTTCCCCTTGTGCAGCAACAAAGATCCCAAACGTGCATAGTCTCGGGCCGTAGCATAGATACAGCAGAATGCTTTCTCGTCTCCATTTTCATCGTCGAGACTCCAGTATGCATCATCCATCGCGCCTATTTTCGACCATACTTTTTCCTCGGCATATTTCGTTAAATCAACACCTGTTGCATTCTCAAGTACATAACCCAGCAATTCTGTGTTTCCACTTTGATACTTAAACACCTTGCCCGGTTCAGAGACTAATTTTTGACTCGTCACCAACTCACGCAAATCCCATCCATAATATGACTCGGCGTTGTTGGATAATGGGTCGGCTACGCTTTCTGACCAATCTAACCCTGATGACATCGTTAACAAATGTCGAATGGTAATTTTCTTGCGTTTATTATCCCTGAATTCAGGAAGATACTTTGACGCACTTACGTCTAGACTTTCAATTTTGCCTTCTTCTATTGCGATTCCGATGAGAATCCCAACGAGTGTTTTGGACATGGAAAACGAATTGCTGACCGTTTCTTCTGTATGATCATCCCAGTATTCTTCATACAACAAGGTATCTCCCTTAAAAACAAGGAATGCCTTCGTCCCTAAATCTTCCATGTACTCACGAATATCTTCTGGAATGAATTGAGAATTCAACTTATCATGTTCCGACCAATCCTTGTCTCCACCTGCTTTGATTGTTGAACTGTAGAAGACGTCCTTATCATAGATTGTAGGGCCACTTTTACCTACGAGGTAGGTGTTACCAATTGCTTTGTATAAATACAATCTTCCAGATAGCAGAATAAATGCGTTCACGGTCAGAAACAACGCGACAAAGGTGTAAAGAAGGATTTTTCCTGTCTTTTTGAGAATACGCTTCATAGGTTAAGAATAAACGTAGCCGAACAATTCAGCCAATTTTACTTTGAGAACTTTAACTACCTCATTCATGTCTAATGGTTTGCCAAGTTCCTGTTCCATGGAAGTTACCGCTTTGTCATCAATTCCGCAAGGGATAATGTGCGAAAAGTAGGATAAGTCCGAATTCACGTTAAAGCCGATGCCGTGCATGGTTACCCAACGCGAACTTTTGACACCCATGGCGCAAATCTTACGTGGATTATCCCCGTCAAAATCTACCCAAACTCCTGTCAACCCGTCTACTCGACCGGATTCAATTCCAAACTCCTTCAAGGTTTGAATAACTGCCTCCTCCAGAAAACGAAGGTATTTGTGAATATCTGAAAAGAAATGATCTAGATCGAAAATGGGATACCCTACGAGTTGTCCTGGACCGTGGTATGTAATATCGCCACCTCGATTTATTTCGTAGTAGGTAGCATCGTATTTTTTCAACCCTTCTTCGTCAAGCAGTAGGTTTTCCTTGGAACCACTTTTCCCCAATGTGTATACGTGAGGATGCTGACAAAACAACAAATAGTTTTGTGTCGATTCAGTCGTCAAACCTTTGCGAATATCGATTTTGAGTTGAACAGATTCTTTGAACAACTTTTCCTGATAATCCCACGCTTCCTTGTAATCGATGATTCCAAGGTCTTCGAAAATTACGGTTGGTTTTTCGGACATTTTGTACTAAGTATGGGCTTCTGACTTCGGCTCCGCTCAGTCAGCGCCCTAACTCGGAGTTACCTAACAAGTCGAGGACTGAGCGGAGTCGAAGTCCGATGTTATTAAAAGTTCGCTAGCTCCCCTTTCAAATAATCGATAATTTCAATATCGATGGGATCTGCTCCGTTTAATTCTGTGATATACAATGATGCCCAGTCAACGATATTGATCAGGTAAATGGAACGTTCAATTCTTGAATTCCCTTTCGCTTTAACGGTCATCAAATGTTTTGTCTTCTTCGCGATTGTCGCTTTGGTGATTTCTAATCGTTTTGCGTTGCGTGGGTGAACATCATCTGTTTCAAGGACGATCAATGCAAATCGATCATCTCCTCCGCCCCATCCAACGAGTTCGTTGTGATTCATTTCAGGAATCGCATGACTCCACCCTAAATTCTTTCCATTTTCATTGAACTGCTGACGCGCACGTACCAAAACTGGTTCGTAATCGCTTGTTCCGTAGAAAATGGGAACGTTTCCGTGAACAAATTTGGCCATGTCGCGACCCATTTGTCGGATTGAATCTTGCTCAGCATTAATCAAATCACGTGCTTTTGCCATTTCATTCAATCGCTCTTTGGAACTCATTCCAAGTTCTGCGAAAACGTGAAGCAACTGAACCAAGGAAAATGCAAGAGCAGATCGTGGAGGATTTCCACCGGGAACCACAATCACATCGTAACCGTTTTCTTCGCACAAGGCTTTGAGCTTCCCTCCCGAAGTGATTCCAATCAACTGCGCTCCTTTCTCCAATGCTAATTGAACGCTACTTAAGGTCTCTTCAGTATTTCCTGAATACGACGAACCGATTACCAGCGTATTCTTGGATACAAATCCAGGAATCCCGTAATCTAGTGCAAACGCAACTGGCACAGATAAATCATCTTCAATCCACTTTGCAACCAATCGACCACCAATTCCAGAACCTCCCATTCCGCAAATCAACACGTTTGAGATTTCATGTTTTGGACTAGAGATTTTAGCATTCGAAGCAATTTCCAGTGCTTCTGTGATGTTCTGAGGAAACTCAGCAATTAACGTATTCATTTCTGACATAACCGAAGTAATATTAAGATTGGATTGCAAGTTAATATACTTCCTTCTTTTCTGAGTGTAAAAGGGACAAATAGTTTCAAAAAAAATCATAAGATTCCCGTTGGGTACACTCGAAATTGTAATTTTGCCAAAAATTGCGGTATGAAAGCAAAAACAGCGAAAGAAACATTATCGATAACGACGAAAGTCGTACTTCCAAACGACACGAACACTTTGAGAAACTTATTTGGTGGACAACTATTGGCGTGGATGGATGTCATTTCAAGTGTGGCTGCTCACCGTCATTGTAAGCGCGTAGTTGTAACAGCTTCAGTGAACAATGTATCTTTCAAGACGCCTATCAAAGAAGCATCGATTGTTACCTTGGAGGCAAAAGTGTCGCGTGCATTCAACTCTTCGATGGAGGTTTTCGTGGATGTTTATGTAGAGGATCATGTTACGGGTGTTCGACACAAATCCAACGAAGCAATATATACGTTCGTAGCTGTCGATCAAAACGGCGGTCCTATTGAAGTACCAGAGATAATCCCTGAGACAGAGAAAGAGAAGATCCGCTATGAAGGAGCATTGCGTAGGAAGCAACTTAGTTTGATACTGGCGGGAAAAATGGAGCCGACTGAAGCTACTGAGTTGAAGAAGTTGTTTCTGGGAGATTAAATCACTTCTCAAAAAAAGTAAGAAAAAAGACCTCACGAGTGTGAAGTCTTTTATCGGTTTAGTTGAATGTCTTAGACACTAAACTACTTTTTGTCTTTGTACTTGTAATTTGACGAAACGGAGAATTCTACTCTTATCTGAGCATTTCGCAATTCGTCGGGGATCTGGTCGAAATCAGCAATCATGTAAATTTTGAAATCCGGGTAGTTTTGTGTCAACTCCAAAAAGTCAGATTGTATAATGGTTAATTCCGTGTTGATTGAATCCGAAGACGCGAATTTAATCGGTGCAGAGCCATTGATGTCGTTTTTGTCGAAGTAAAAACTCACATTTCCTATATAATTGTTAATGGGATCTGCAATCTCTTCGGGCCCACCTGCAGTAACCGAAACATCGTACAAACTTACGTCTTGAAGCTCGTAATCGTAAATATCTTTTCCTAATGCTTCTTGCTCCGCTTCAATCTTTCCTCTCATACTCGACACAAAATTGGTTTCCGAAAGCATGATCTTTCTAGCTGTGGCATTATTGGATGGATTCAAGGTATATGAGTTATTTTGCCCCAAATAGACAATTTCCTGATATCCATTTGACACTACTTTTTTACAACTAACAGCTATGAACGCCAAGGCAGATAAAATGATGATGTTTTTCATTTGATTTAAGTTAAAGGATTTGCTCAAAAACACCAATTTTCGTACCAAATCACCGCGTAAGACTTATCTGTCAGATTATCAGTTCTTTTATTCGTACATTACAAGAACAAACGCTAAAAACCACATCATGTATCCATTCACTTTTGATCACATCCATTACAAATCCCAAAGCTTCGATGCCACCAGACAGTTCTACATTGATATCATGGGTGCAACCGACCACGGTTTTACAGAACTCGGCAAAGAAGGAAGTCGTACGCCAAATTTACAATTGGAACTAGCAGGAATTACGCTATTCTTTGCCGAAGACTCGAGCGCTAGTAAGGAAAACACCCAAGAATGTGGTTTCCCATGCAATGTCCCACCTTGGGATACGCGCCATGGCGTCTATCACATCGCATTACTCGTTGAAGATTGCGATGCGGCTACCGAGTATTTTCGTGAAAAGGGCAAAGAAGTTTATGGGCCAGATGAGGATATTGTTTTGTTGGGGCCAATTATGGCTGGAGATAAGATCCGTGCATCTTTTTTAAAAGCACCCGATGGAATGGCGATAGAGCTAAAACAAGATCTTGCTTAAGGCTATTGCGTGATTTTCGAAACAATGCCTGAAACATCTTGCTTCATCATACAATCAAAATGACCTTTTGGACATTCAGCGAACCCAATTTTGGAACATGGACGACAATCTAAACCTTTCACTTCGTGAATCGAATAACTCGATTCATCATTTGGACGGTAAGGATACATTCCTAATTCAGGCACTGTATTTCCCCAGATAGAAACGATAGGAACATCGAAACATGCGGCGATGTGCATCATACCTGTGTCGTTAGACACTACTACTCGACTTTGTTTTAGGATACTCGCCGATCCAAGGATGGAATACTGACCGCACGAATTGAAAGTATTTGGGTGATCAATTCTACCGAGAATTTCTTCTCCTAGTTGTTGATCATCTGGACCACCGATCAAAATAACGGGTTCTTTGGATAGGTCGATCAACTCGACGAGCTTCTCAATTGGCAATTGCTTCGTCCCGAATTTCGCACCGATTACCAGTGCAATATAATTCTTCACTGAGGATTGAGCGAAGTCGAAATCCGACTTCACATTAACCTTTTCTTCTTCAGGAATAAAAAAATCTCCTCGCTTCCCATCTGGTATCACCCCCAGATGTTCCACAGCTTCAAAATACCGATCTACCACATGAAGATCAGGCATCGACTGTTTTTTGAATTTCACCAGCTTCCACTTTTCCCAGTTCAATTTTGGGAAGCGTGCAGTTGGGCGCCTTAAGCGAAGCGCCAATGATCGGGTGCGAAGGTTATTGTGTAGATCGACAATGTGATCATACTTCTCCTTCTTCAAATCATCTATCACTTCTTTTATGGAAGATTGAATAGTGACTACCTTGTCGATATTCGGATTGTGTTCGACTACAGACGTGAAGGCAAGCTTCGTTAGAAAGTGAATCTCGGAATTTGGCAATTGTTCCTTCAGACAACGTACTACCGATGAAGTAAGTACGATATCTCCAATAGAGCTGAAACGAACAACGAGAATTTTCACGTGGTAAAGATAGGAGTTCACACCAAGTTGAAAATCATCCAATACAATTAAATATTCATCATGGGTTAAAATAATGCATCTTCGATCCTACTTAATGCCGAAATATATCTTGTTATTTTTATGATGAACTCCATACACTTATCATCCTTTAAACTCTCAGATAAATTGAAAGGAACACATTTTACTATCAAGCGCTTAGCAACTGTATGGATATTACTGTTCGCTCTATTCGAACACACTCATGCACAAGAAATAAGGGCCCTCATTGATCTTCAGACGCATTGTACCGTGCACGTGCCTTATCCTTTTTTTAGTGAAGGACTTACGTATTTCGAAGAAGAACCTGATCTTTCGCACAAACATCTTCTAACGAATATCAATTATGCCAATTACATTGAAAACAATCCTGGAGCTCGAATTTTAGTGAATGGAGCGCTGTGTAATGAAATCATTCGAACGAAAAAGGGAGCACGAAAGAAAGTTCTCAAGCAAATCGACCACGTAAATCAATTCGTAGTGAATCATTCTGAAAAATTTGCCGTTGCAAAATCACCAGAAGAACTTCGAAAACTGGTACTAGAAACAGACAAAATCATATTTGTTCATTCAATAGAAGGTGGAAAAAAGTTGATCAATAGTCAGGAGGACGCTCAGTTCTGGGCGGATCAAGGTGTAGCTTTCGTTACACTGATTCACCTTCGAGATGACGAATTCGGAGGAGCGGCAATTGCACCAAGAGCTATTACGAAGATCATCAACTGGAAAGCACTTCCTCGTCAACCCGAATACAGAGGGCTCACCAAAAAAGGGAAACAAGCCATCCTCTGGTTAGCGAATGCTGGAATTATGACTGACCTCACGCACATGTCAGACTCCAGCAGAAATGATGCACTTACCTTAATGAAAGAGCACAGTATCCCACCAATCGTCACCCATGATTTATTCAAACCCATTCAAAATCAACCGCGCGGTATTTCAAAAGAAGATGTCCTCCGCATCTACAAGCTGGGCGGATTTGTATCCATACCCATTAGCGGTGATTCTAATAAACCGCATAAGCCGGAAGCGGAATATCAATTGGAAATGGATAGTCTTCATGCCCAAGAATGCTACTGCGAAGGGTCTGTCGACTCGTACATTTATACCTATCAAAAAGTGTTAAGCTTCGTTCAGGCACACACGGGAGAAATCCTACAGGACTCTTCACTACATTTTGAAACACTCACTGAATCTCAGAAAGTTCAACTATCCTTAGGCTTTCAAAGTGATTTCAATGGATGGTTAAATCATAGTATTCCCAGAGTAGGAGATGATGGATGTTACGAAATTGATCCCACACAGAAGTATGAAGCAATCGAGCTCACAGGGATGCCCCATCCCGGATTGTTGGAATCGCAGTGGAACTATATGCGAAAGCGACAAGTAGACCTTTCTCCATTAGAAAGAAATGCCGAGCATTTTGTTCGAATTTGGGAATCACTATTAGCACGAAGCTTTAATACCCACTAAGGTCTTGAAAGGATCTCGACTTTCACTCTGATACTTGTTCATTCCTTGCCTTTGCAGTGTAGAAATCTTCAACAATGATTTGATAAATCTCATATCCGACCAAATTCTACATGAATCAACTTCCTTCTATTCTTGCTTTACAATTCGCCGTTGGAGCTGACCTCCCGATTTCGTTCGAATTTCGACTAAATACGTCCCACTTTCATACTCAGTCAAGTCGATTTCATTCAAGCCACCACTTTGACTCAAAACAATGCGGCCGAACATGTCGTACACCTGCACTAACTCCACTTCTAGATTAGTTATCAATTGAATTTTACCAGCTGTTGGATTTGGTGCGAGATAGATCTGATTGTCAATTGAAGTCTCAGTTAAATCCAGATAGTCGATGATCAAACATTCTGAAGTATCAAAGCAATTATCGCTATTAGAAATGACCACTTTATAATTCCCGTCTTGAGTTGCTGTGAACACATTTGCTGGTCCATTTTGTACAGTAACACTAGATTGACAGAATTGCCATTCATAATTTGCATATCCGGCAAACGCAGTAATATCTGACAAATTCAGAATGGACAGTGTTGTATTTATGGCATTAGACTGAGTAACCATCATCGTATCAGAATTTTGACAACCCTGTACGTTTGTTGCCGTAGCGATGAGTTCGTTTTGAGTCCCCGCTGGAACGTAATAATCTAAATTAGACAATCCTCCAGTCCACGTGACCGAGTCGCTACTTAGCGCAACCAAAAGAATAGAATCACCGAAACAAACAATTGTATCAGACCCTGCATCGATAATTGGCAATGAATTCACGACAACATTAACTTGATCCGTATTTTGACAATTATTCGCATCCGTTCCCGTTACCTGATACGTTGTCGTTCCTATTGCAGGTGTAAATGCCACATTGTCTGAAATCCCATTGTTCCAAGCATAGCTTGATCCTCCTGAACCAGAAAGCGTCACTTGATCTCCTTCACAAACGTTTTGGTCTGCGCCCGCATCAATTATTGGCAATGAATTCACAATTACATCTACCTGATCTGAATTTTGACAACCATTCGAATCAATTACGGTCAATTCATAGGTGGATGTTGCAGTTGGGGTAAATGGAACATTATCCAGAACACTATTATCCCAAGAAAGATTTCCGTTGCCTGATCCCGTCAATGTGACTTGATCACCTTGACAAACAGCTTGATCCGCTCCTGCATCAATTGTGGGAAGAAGATTCACGATTACATCAACCTGATCTGAATTTTGACAGCCATTCGCATCTGTTCCCGTTACCTGATACGTTGTCGTTCCTGATACAGGTGTAAATGATATGTTATCCGAAACCCCATTGTTCCAAGCATAGCTTGATCCTCCTGAACCAGAAAGGGTCACTTGATCTCCATCGCAAACAGTTTGATCAATTCCGCCATCAATTGTGGGAAGAAGGTTCATGATTACATCAACCTGATCCGCATTTTGACAGCCATTCGCATCTGTTCCCGATACTTGATAAGTTGTCGTTCCTAGTGCAGGTGTAAATGACACATTATTTGAAATTCCATTATCCCAAACATAACTCGTTCCTCCTGAACCAGAAAGCGTCACTTGATCTCCATCGCAAACAGTTTGATCAACTCCGCCATCAATTGTGGGAAGAAGATTCACAATTACATCTACCTGATCTGAATTTTGACAACCATTCGAATCAATTACGGTCAATTCATAGGTGGATGTTGCAGTTGGGGTAAATGGAACATTATCCAGAATACTATTATCCCAAGAAAGATTTCCGTTGCCTGATCCCGTCAATGTGACTTGATCACCTTGACAAACAGCTTGATCCGCTCCTGCATCAATAAGAGGTGCTGGATAAACAGTTAGGATAAACGATTGTTCAGGTTGAAAGCAATTATTGATACCGCTAGGAACATTTGCCGAAACAGTAATTATTGATGTTTGAACAGAAGTAACGGGAGAAGCTGTGAAATAATAAGTCTCAAATGCACTGTTACTTGAGACAAGTGCAAATACTTGATTACTAAACACACCGACATTTGGATTGGAACTTTGAATAATAAAAGTTAGAGAACTATACATAGAGGACGGATCCAGAAAATATGCCGAAAGATCAAATGAAGATGATTCACCAGCGCACACATCAATATCAGGCATTGGTGCAATGTCGGGATATTCAATACAATGACCGGCACCATAAGTGCCAGTGTAAGCATTACCCGAGGCTATTGCTGATACAACTTGCCCTGAAGCATCCCTTACATCAAAAGAAGTATTGTAAACATTTCCACAAAAAAGCGAATTGATAAATATTGACTGACCCGATAAATATGGCCCTATCCAGTTATTAGTTCCTGAAACCGCGTAAAAAAAGGGAGGAGCGTTACCGTTGATTGTCAATGAGACGTCTCCAAAGCCATCAATACATACGGGATAATTTACTGTAAGAACTCCATCTAAATCCGATGCTGCCGCTCCTATTGTTCCTGTTGCTCCTCCACCAGGGGCACCTCCACAGGCAGTACTCCCCGTGCAATTACAACAACCACCTCCATAATTTGGGCAAGAACCCCAGAGCGTGTCGAGGGTTACGGTATAGTCTCCTGGACACAAGTTAGTGACCGTAATAATCGTATCAATCACAATAATCGAATCGTAAACTACGGGGGCTGGAGCAACATCTAGTAAGAACATAAATGAATCTGCCGCTGATGCTCCTTCTACCCACATAGTAATTGTGCCGTCACATGCACCATACGTTGTTTCATCCGTGGTGGTCATGAATACGTTTAAGGTTTGGGATTTTCCAGAAAAGGATACTGTGGACAAAAAAAGAATGGAGAGTATTAGTCTAAACATCGTTTATTAATGGTTAAGTTTCAAGCCAATATAGAGAATTAAACCTTACCCAATCGGTAAAAACCATCTAAAAGTAACTTCGCTTATAAAACGTGAAATCCCATTGTAAGGTTGCACGTTCCATTTGGAGACATCAGGCGCCGAGACACAAAGAGTAATCTCAATTTGTGTAGAGATTATCATTCTTGAAAATTAAGCGAATCGCGTTAAGTTATTTAAAGAGTGACCTCCAAAATGCGAAGACTTATTCTTAATCTCGTCAATCTACAAAGCCTTTGTTGAATTCTAAATCAATTTTGTTGAGTTCGGAGGGAATACAAATTCCACTAATACCACTTCAAATGTCCCAATCTCAACAAAAACGATACACAGAGATCAATTATTTATCTCATATTTACATTGGAATGAAAGGCCACATCGTCATATTATTTATCTCTATTCTCGTCAAGACGTACGCTCAGGAACCACTTTTTCAGAACCTCAGAATTCAAGATGGATTGGTCAGTAATACTACTTACTACCTTCATCAAGATCGACAAAACCAAATTTGGGTCAGTACCGATGCAGGACTCTCATTTTTTGACGGAACGTCATGGAAAACACTGGATTCTCAATCTGGAATGTCTGATGATGAAATATTTGAAATACACGAAGACAAAAGAGGGAATCTCTGGTTATCAACTAGCAACGGTAAGCCTTCACTCATTGACCCACTAACTAGGAAACAGATTAGCACAGGGTATTCGCAGAAAATTGAGGCCCATTGCTTCCTTTATGGTTTTTGGGAAGACTCAAAAGGAACCAAATGGGTGGGTGACCAGTGTGAAGGAATCTATTCCATTTCCTCTCAGGGAAAAGTGCGGAAATATAGTTTTGTAGGCCGTAAACAAGGGCATAAAATTTCTAACTTCTTCGAGTATGATTCAAAGCTAGTCATCCTATCTAGTCGGGGCCTTTGTCACATTTTGAATGATTCCGTTGTTCCTTTCTCAAAGCCATTTACACGATTCCCAAGAGGGAAACGGATTGACTCACTTTATTACATCGGGAATAATACCCAACTTGAATGTATCAATTCACAAGGCCATCTAAAATGGGACATACCCGTGCCCAACTCCTCGGAGATTATTCATATGTCTCAAAAAGATAAAAATACCTTGTGGGTAGGAACGCGGAATGGTTATTATGAATTCGATTTAACGAAAAAGTTGTTCTCAAAACTATTTCTTGAGGGTTATTCAGTTTCCTGCATGCTTAAAGATAAAGAAGGAGGGTTATGGATTTCGACTCTTTGGAATGGGCTTTTTTATAGTGCTTTTCCACAAACCAAGCACTACAACAAAAAAAATGGCCTGCCTATGGATGAGGCCACAGGAATCTTTCTGAACAATAACCGCATGTGGTTTGGGTTTAGCTATGGATTTTATGGCTTTCTTGAAAATGATAGTTTGATCATTCAGGAGATGGAAAATTACAAAGGAGATGGTCGTTTAAGAGACGTTTATGCGACCGACCATCAGCTAACCCTCGCCTTTCCTGCTGTCTCCAAAATTGAAGACGAAAAACGGATCGATTACTTCTTCAGTGCAAAATCCATTATCCCTTGTGATTCAGGATTATACATTGCCAATTTTATGTCCGTTATATTCCTTACTTGGTCAGAAATCGACCTTCTGGATCATTCCAGGCGTACCTTAAGTGTTAGAGAAAAAGGAGCTTTCATGCGTGAGAAAGAACTCTTGGATGTAAAAAGTACCGCCTTTCACTTGTCGGACGATACCGTTTGGGTTGGGACCAATTCTGGAGTTCTATCTCTTCCAAAACGAAAAAAAACGTTGCTCGAAGGAGTCAAAATAACGGATATCAAAGGGAAAAATGGCGACCTATGGATCGGAACTTATGGGAAGGGTATCTATCGACGTTACAAAGGCAAGTTGATCAATTATTCAAAAGGGCTATCACGCTACTGCAAAAAACTAGTTCTCGTCAACCCCAAAAAAATATGGGCCATTACGAAAGAGGGAATCGTGCAATTTCTTATCAAAGGAGAAGGTGTTAGGGTTAAACAGTTTTCAGAAATAAATGGTTTGCCTCTTGGAGAAATAAATGCAGTTTGTGAGAAAGATGGTGAATTTTGGATCGCCTCAAAAACAGGGCTTACGTGCTTCCCTTTAGACAAATTGGGACAGAAGTACGTCATACCCGCAGTATCTATCCATCGCAATTCAAAAAGACTCTTGGACAACTCAACTATTGTAATGTCTTACAACCAAAATGCTCTCAGCCTAAAACTAAACTGTCCTACATTTAAAGGGAAACCACGTTTCCAATACCAAATCAACAAAAGTGGAAAATGGATTACCTTAAAATCTGATGAACTTAATCTGAGCGCTATTGAACCTGGTCCGCATAAAATTCAGATTCGAGCGGCCGGATACAACAATTCGTTTAGTCCGATTAGCGAGTTGAACATTGAAATTACGCCTCCTTTTTGGTTGAGTTGGCAATTTTTCGCGATACTGCTTTTTCCAGTAGGACTGATTGTCACTTTTTTCCGATATGGCATTTTAAATTTTAATAATGCACCTTTCAAAAAAATCATTGCCAAATTGAAAGCTCCTTTCAACAAGGAGAAACATGTAACAGTGAAAGACGTGAAAAACGGAGCGCTTTGCCCGGTGCCGATACATAGCATCAAGTATGTAAGAGGATCCAATAATTACGTTGAGATCATCTGTGTTGAACGTAACAAAATTCTTGTGCGCAGCACGATGAAATCCATCTATAAAAAGCTGAATGAGCAAGGAGAATTTTACCGTATTCATCAATCCTATATCATCAATCCGCAGCATTTAACGGGAATCACGAAACAGAATCTATACATCACAGATGAAGAACTACCAATTGGAAGAAGCTATTCGGACGAAGTCATTCAAATGAGGAGATCGCTCAAATTAGAACGATAGCTCCCTGCTCTTCCATTTTTTCTAATCGAGGCTCGCACAGGAACGGCAACTTTGAATTACCTTTGCCCCATGGCAACATTCAAAGAAATCATACAATCAGGTACACCAACATTGTTAGACTTTCATGCAACTTGGTGTGCACCATGCAAAACGCTTGCGCCTATCTTGGAAGATGTCAAAAATGAACTCAAAGGTGGTGTTCGCATTTTGAAAATTGATGTGGACAAAAATCAAGAGCTTGCAGCCAAGTACAAAATTCGTGGAGTTCCTACGATGATTCTCTTCAAACAAGGTGAAATCGTGTGGCGCGAAAGTGGTGTAATGGATAGAAATATATTGATCTCTAAAATCAAGCCAGTTATCTGATTTCAGACAATTTGGTACTTATTTACCGTTTTAGCCTCAATTATTTTTTGAAGGGTGCTTATTCTCTAGAGATTAACAAATCATTATTATTATCCCAAACTTGCACTACTCGCTAGAAAAATCTACTTTTGCCCCCTCAAAATACATAACTATAATACTATGGAGCAAAATCTAATATACATCCTGCCGATCTTCGGAATTATCGGGTTGTTATACATGCTATTCTTATCATCATGGGTTAAGAAACAATCAGCTGGTAGTGATAAAATGAAGAAGTTATCAGGATACATCGCAGACGGTGCGTTGGCATTCTTGAAAGCTGAGTACAGAATGTTAGCTGTATTCGTTGTTATCGCAGGAGCAGCATTAGCGACACTTTCTGCAATGAAGTTGATCCCAGCAGGAATGTTCATCGTTGTAGCCTTCGTAATTGGTGCCGTTTTCTCAGCAGTAGCAGGAAATATCGGTATGCGTATCGCAACAAAAGCAAACGTTAGAACTGCAGAAGCGGCAAAAACAAGTTTACCAAACGCAATGAAAGTTGCTTTCCGCGGAGGAACAGTGATGGGACTTGGTGTTGCAGGTCTAGCTGTATTTGGATTGTCTGCTATTTTCATCTTCTTGTTATTTGATGCAGGTGGAATAGGAAACGTTAGCGGAGAAGGAATGAGTATTGTTCTTGAAACGTTGGCTGGATTCTCACTAGGAGCTGAGTGTATCGCATTGTTCGCCAGAGTTGGTGGAGGGATTTACACAAAAGCTGCCGATGTTGGTGCTGATTTAGTAGGTAAAGTTGAAGCTGGAATTCCAGAAGATGATCCTCGTAACCCTGCAACAATTGCAGATAACGTAGGTGATAACGTAGGTGACGTTGCAGGTATGGGAGCTGACTTATTCGGTTCATACGTAGCAACAATGTTGGCTGCCATGGTTCTTGGAAATTACCTAATCATTAATGATTCAACTGCAGTTTACGAAAAGTTCAATGGAATGGGCCCTATTCTAATGCCAGTATTGATTGCAGGTGTTGGTCTATTGTTATCCATCGTCGGAACATGGGTAATTAAAATTAAAAGTAACGATGCAAAAGAAAAGCAAGTTCAAGGTGCGTTCAACTTAGGAAACTGGGGGTCACTTGCCTTAACTGCTGTGGCATCATTCTTCATCATCCAATGGATGCTTCCTGCAAAAATGGAAATGGAATTCTTCGGAGAAGGAACGAAAATCATAGGGTACAACAGAGTATTTTACGCTGTATTGATAGGATTAGCCGTAGGTGGATTGATCTCAATGTTAACTGAGTATTACACAGCAATGGGTAAAAAACCAGTAATGGGAATCATTCAAAACTCTTCTACAGGTGCTGCAACAAACATCATCTCTGGTTTATCACTAGGTATGATGTCGACAGCTGCTCCAATTATCCTCTTCGCAGCTGCGATTTGGGGAGCTTACGCTTGTGCTGGATTCTACGGAGTGGCAATTGGAGCATCAGCAATGATGGCAACAACTGCTCTTCAATTGGCGATTGACGCTTTCGGACCGATTGCTGATAACGCTGGAGGTATTGCTGAAATGTCTGAATTAGCTCCTGAAGTACGTGAGCGTACAGATATCTTGGATGCTGTTGGTAACACAACTGCTGCGGTAGGTAAAGGATTCGCAATCGCTTCTGCTGCATTGACTGCATTGGCATTGTTCGCTGCTTACGTAACATTCACAGGAATTGATGGAATTAACATCTTCAAAGCAGACGTATTGGCTGCCTTGTTTATTGGAGGTATGATTCCAGTTGTTTTCTCAGCAATGGCAATGAGCTCTGTTGGTAAAGCAGCAATGGCAATGGTAAAAGAAGTTCGTCGTCAGTTCAAAGAGATCCCTGGAATTATGGAGGGTGAAGCTGAACCTGAGTACGAAAAATGTGTAGACATTTCAACAAAGGCAGCATTGAAAGAAATGATGCTTCCAGGAATCATCACAATTGTTTCTCCTATTATCATTGGTTTCACAATGGGAGCTGAGGCACTTGGAGCATTTATGGCTGGTGTTACTGTTTCTGGTGTTCTTTGGGCGATCTTCCAAAACAACGCAGGTGGTGCTTGGGATAATGCTAAGAAATCATTCGAAGCGGGTGTTATGATTGATGGAGAAATGACGTACAAAGGTTCTGAAGCTCACAAAGCGGCAGTAACTGGAGATACTGTTGGTGATCCATTCAAAGATACTTCTGGACCATCAATGAACATCTTGATCAAGTTGACATGTTTGGTAGGTCTTGTTATCGCGCCAATGTTAGCAGTAGGTGATGCTCATGGTAGCGAAATGGCTTCTCATGGTACTAAGACAGAATGTTGTGCACAAGAAGAAGCATGTTCTAAAGACAAAGAAGCTTGTAAGAAGTCATGCGATGACAAAACAGCTTGCCACGCAGATATGAAGTGCGACATGTCAAAATGTTCAGAAATGACAAAAGACGAATGTGCTGCAATGTGCGATGAAAAAGGTTGTTCTCCTGAGCAAAAAGCGAAGTGCATGGCAATGTACGATGATGAAGGAAAATTCATCGGAGAAACTGAAACTGAAGAGTAAATCACTCTCTCGATATTAAACTAAAAGCTTCCTCCTGATAATTATTGGGATGGAAGCTTTTTTTATGGTGGAAATTCGGGGTTCGAGAGCCTCACCCCTCTAGTTTTCATGAAAGATGGGAGGGGTGAGGCTCTCGAACCCCGAAATAGTAAATCAATTCCCTAACTTCGCAATCATGAAAATCACCATCGAAATCAGCAATTACCCATTAACGGATGATTACCTGCCACAAATAACAGACTTCATAGATCGTTGTATCGCAACAGGAATCAAGACAAAAGTGAATGCAACAAGTACACATTTACAAGGCGAATACGACGAAGTAATGGGTGTCCTTCAGCAGGAAATCAAAACTTCGTATGAACGTTACGGACAAATGATTTTTGTGGTCAAGGTACTCAAAGGTGAGCTCGATTTAAACTATCAACATTAAGGCATGAAAACAGCATATTTTTGGTTTCGACGTGACCTACGATTAGAAGACAATACAGCTCTTTTCAACGCGCTCAAGGAAAACGATTCCGTTCAATGTCTTTTCATCTTTGATCGAGATATTTTAGAGGAACTACCCGCTGATGACGCACGAGTAACGTTCATTCATTCGGAGTTGGAAAAAATCCATCATCAATTGGGTGAATTCAATTCTTCGCTGAGAGTAGAATACGGAAATCCCGCTGAAGTATGGCAAAAAATCATAGGTTCTGACTCCATTTCAGCTATCTACACCAATAAAGATTACGAACCATACGCCAGAAAACGTGATGGAAATATTCGCGATTTAGCCGAAAAACATTCCATCGAGTTTAAGCGCTACAAAGACCAAGTGATATTTGAAGAGAATGATGTCCTTAAAAAGGATGGAAAGCCTTATACCATTTACACACCTTTCAAAAATCTTTGGCGTAAGCAATTTGTTCCAAGCGAACACCAGCCTTACTCGATGGGAGAGTTGACCAATAATTTCTCTGAATCCTCTTTTTCGGTTCTTTCTTTGGAAGACATAGGAATGGAAACATCAGCGATTGAAGTAAAACCCTTCTCGTTGAAAGATCTTGCGGAATATCCGATGATGCGCGATCTTCCTGCAGAAGACAAAACAAGCTATTTAAGCCCTCACCTTCGCTTTGGAACTATCGGGATTCGAGCCCTCGTTCAACAAGTCAAGCACCACGAAGTATTTTTGAATGAGTTGATCTGGAGAGAATTTTTCATGCAAATCCTCTATCACTTTCCGAAAGTAATTGATCATTGTTTCAAATCGAAGTATGAACGAATTCCATGGAGAAACAACGAAGCCGAATTTGAACAATGGTGCAAAGGGGAAACGGGCTATCCTATGGTTGATGCGGGAATGCGCCAACTGAATGAAACAGGGTATATGCACAACCGCGTGCGCATGGTAGTCGCAAGTTTTTTGTGTAAACATTTGCTGATCGATTGGCGATGGGGAGAAGCCTATTTCGCGAAGAAATTATTAGACTACGACCTTTCAGCAAACAACGGGAATTGGCAATGGGCAGCAGGAACAGGATGTGATGCTGCTCCTTACTTCCGCGTATTCAATCCTACTTCTCAGTTTGACAAATTCGATAAAAAAGCAATCTACGTTAGAACGTGGGTCAGAGACTTAGACGAACTGACTTATCCTCAACCCATGGTAGATCATAAGATGGCCAGAGAAAGAGCGATCGCGACCTACAAAGAGGCTTTGGCGAATAGTTAAAATTCTGTAATGAATGCTAACGATTGCTAATAAGCTAGGCATCAATGCGTTTTATGTTATAGTTTAGTACTTCACTTAAAACACTAATGATGAAAGCCCTAGTCACTTTTGCCTGCATTTTTATTGCGTCTTCAACTTTTGCTCAACAAGATATGTTTTGGAATAACTACTCCAATTACAATCCTGCCATGAGTGGATTTCAGTTTCAACAGCACGGCGCCATAAGTTATTCCGATCACTTTCAACGGTACGGACGTAAAAATATCATGGCTAACTACAATGTACGTTTGGCGGACAAACACGGTCTCGGAATTAATTTTTCAGGCACAAACTTTGCCTTGAACCAGACGAGTACTGCATTGAACTATAATTACCAATTTGACCTAGGAAATGCTGGAAAGCTCTCTTTAGGAGCAAGTGGAGCTATAAGTCATACTAGCGAGAATGACTCTTACGGATTGTTTGATTATTACGACGTGAAACCCGTAACAAGTTTTCATTTGCATTTGGGAGCTGCTTACAAATGGAAGCATTTGACAGTTGGAGCAAGTTTGCGGAACATCACTCAACCTGAAATAGAACTAGATTCAAATTTAGTACTTCGAGGTCGTCGCTCACTCACCCTTCACGCCGAATATGATTTTAACATTGGTAAACAATTCAAACTTACACCTCGCGTTATTTATAGTTCATTTAATGGTCCTACTCCACTTAGTGCTGACCTGACACTTACTTACAAAAACAAGTATTCCTTTGGTGTCATGAGAAACTTCGACGGAACACTCGGTCTCCACGTAGGTTATGACATTAACGAAAAGTTCCGTATTGCTTATTCATTCAATCCAGACTTAAATACGTTCGATTCGCATAACACCACTATCGTGCGACATCAATTCACACTTGGTTTCAAGCTATAAACGCAATAAAAATAACTCGACATTAGATATGTCTTGATTGACTCATCTTGCCGAAGGTCTTCCTATTAAATCAACTATTATGAAGTTTCTAGTCACAATAATTTCTATCTCTACCTGTCTTTTTTCCATGGCTCAACAAGACATGTTTTGGAACAATTACTCTAATCACAACCCTGCAATGAGTGGATTTCAATATGAACAACACGGAGCTGTGAGTTATTCCGACTATTTCAAAACAGAACCTTCTGGTAGGACAAATAGACTTATTGCAAATTACAACGTAAGATTGGCCGAAAAACATGGTTTAGGACTGAATTATTCTGGTAACTATGACATCAATAACTATGAAACTTATCTGCTCAATTATAACTATCAACTGAATCTTGCTAACGCTGGAAAACTATCATTTGGAATCGGAGCAGGAATTAATCGACGTTCCCAAAATCGGAACTACGTTTCACCCAATCAGATCACACCCATTCAAGTTGAAAAAAACATACAACTAAATATAGGTGTAGCACATAAGTGGAAAGGTCTGACCTCTGGAATTAGTATGCACAATTCAACTCTCCTAATGGATGATTTAATTGGAGAGTATTTTGCCATGTATCGACCAGGATTCACTGTTCATTCTGGATACCAATTCAGGCTAAGTGATCAAGTTAAACTAACTCCAAGGGCAATACTACAAGCCAGAAATGGATATTCAGGTGGTTTCTTTTCAGGCGATCTTACAGTTACTCTTTTCGACAAACTTTCGATTGGAATGATGTATTCACTGGATAATCGAGAACATATTGGAGTTCATATCGGATACGACGTACAGGATAGATTCCGATTATCATATTCGTACAATTCACGTACCAGCGGAACGAGCAATAACCCTTCGTACCTCCAACAAGGTCAACACCAATTTACACTTGGATTTTTATTGAAATAGCTTCAAAAATTGAAGACCTTGTAACTTATTTGTGCCTTTAGTTGTTTTAACTTCCAAACCGACTATTATGAAACATTTAGTAACGATTGCTTTCATTTCTACCTGCCTTTTTTCCTTTGGACAATCCGAATCGTATTGGAACAACTATGCCAATTTCAACCCCGCGATGAGCGGATTCCAGTACGACCAACATGCCACGGCAACCTATTACAATTACTACCCTAGTTTATCTGGAAGTTATGATGGCATATTTGCAGATGCAGGAATCAATCTAGCCAAAAACCATGGCATTGGCGTGGTCTATTCTGGTGATTTTGATGATTTCGCAGCGTCTCATAAAGCACTCGTAAATTACAACTATCAACTCCATTTTAAGAAAGCTGGAAAGCTATCCCTTGGTACAGGTATTGGATACGGTGTTTACACGGTCCATAATGCCCTTTCCTCTATACTTACTTCAGGGGAAAAGGTTGGTTCGTTCGAACTGAATTTAGGAGCTTCCTACAATTGGAGGAATGTTTTTGTCGGTTTTTCCGCTACTAACTTGATGCCTATGGACGATCTGGAGTATCCATTTATTTCCTTCAATAGTCGATACAGAGGATATAATTTCCATGCGCAACATACTGCTAGAATCGCGGAAAAGTTCCAATTGATTACACGGGTTTTGTACACCTACGAAAATGGTTTTCAGCGACTCCAGCCGAATTTAACGGTAGCATTTATGGGAAAATACTCGCTTGGAGCTTCCTATCAGGCGAGAGATGGTTTTGGAATTAATGCGGGATGGGATATTCTGAATAAGTTCCGTGTTGCATATAATTACAGCGCAACGGTATCAGCGCTAAACAATGGTGTGAGCGGAGGAAAACACGAACTTTCGATTGGTTATGTGCTTAAAAAGAAACCTGTTCTCGTGACCAAAATCGTTCGAGAATAACCGGCCTTTTAGCTCTACTTATAAAATATCACTCTTATGAAAGTTCTACTAACATGCCTCGGTATACTCTTCGTAGTTAACTCGTATGCTCAGAATACAATGTTTTGGAACAATTACGCAGCATTGAATCCCGCAACATCTGGGCTAGTAAATTACCAAGATGCCTACGTGAATTTCTATGATCAAGTACGTATCAAGCCCAACCCGATTCAATCAATGTCAGCGAACTATAACCTGCGACTTGCAGATCGCTTTGGACTGGGCATCCGATACGACGGAGATTACTTCTACAACGGAAGAAATGACATTGGACTCAACTATAATTTTCAACAGCGAACTGGCCGAAATGGTACTATTGCCTTAGGCGCAGGTATTGAGTTTTCACATGTTAAACTCAATCAAGAGTTTATCGATGAGTTGGATGATGCCATAGCGTACGTACCTTCCTCGAAAAACATATATGTGAACTTCGGAATTGCTTATAGTTGGAAAAAACTCTTAGTTGGTGCGACAGTTTCCAATGTTACCGAACCAAGTGTTCACCTTGGAGTAGCCCCCCCCTATGAAACCGCTATTGGTTATTCTGGTTTTATCTCCTACGACTTCCGCATAGGAAAAAACTATATGTTAACTCCAAGAGGAACGCTTTCCATAAGTGATGGCTTCATCGACCATAACTTGGATATTACCTTGAGCTACTTGAACAAATTTTCGTTAGGACTTATTGCTTCTACTTTCAGTAATGCCGGAGTGCATTTAGGCTGGGACATCAAAGAAAAATACCGAATTGCCTATCTGTATAATCATCGATTCTTAGTATTACAGCAAGCAAATTCCTCATACCATCAATTGACAATTGGCTTTATAATGCAACAAAAAAAGCCTCGAAAAAAGACCTTCGAAATGGATTCACCAGATTTTTAATCTCCAAATTGATTCTTTATCAAAAGAAAATACATAGCTTTGTAGCCAACAAAGAAACAATGAAATACGCACAATTGCATCATCATCATTTTCATACTTGCACTCAGGCGAGCGGAAAATGATATATAGTAATTGCACTAAATAAATTTAAACCGTCTGAGTAAATCAGGCGGTTTTTTTGTTTCCCTTTCTCCAACAATTTCTTCCCCTCGATTTACTCAGTCACAACAAAAAAACAATGAGTAAATTGAAAATAGCCGTCCAGAAAAGTGGACGATTGAGTGAAAAATCACAAAAAAAAATAAAAAATTGTGGCATCCGACTTCAGAACGGAGGAAGAGTACTGAAGGCTTCAGCCTCCAATTTCCCAATAGAAGTTCTCTTTTTAAGAGATGATGATATCCCGCAATACGTCGAACAGGGAATTGCCGATCTTGGGATTCTCGGGCAAAATGAAGTCTGGGAAAAGCAAAAAGATGTGGATGAACTTAAACCGCTTGGTTTCGCTGGATGTCGCTTGTCCATCGCCATTCCTAAAGACAAAACATACGATGGAACTCAATCGTTCGAAGGAAAAAGAATCGCAACTAGTTATCCAAACATTCTTTCAGATTACTTCCAAAAAGAAGGTGTCAGTGTCGATATTGAAGAAATAGGCGGAAGTGTGGAAATTGCTCCTGGAATAGGGTTAGCTGATGGAATCATGGACATCGTTTCAACGGGAAGTACGCTTATCATGAACGGTCTCAAAGAAGTCGAAACAATCGTGAAAAGTGAAGCGGTGTTGATTTCAAACAAAAGCCTCTCAAGCGAAAAAACGCAGCTACTAAATCAACTGCTCTTCCGAATCGATTCTGTTCTGCAATC
>JBGCDF010000204.1:0-3927 GCA_045105095.1 Crocinitomicaceae bacterium
GTCCAACTTGTATTTAAGCATGGATCTGTTTGATATTGAATTGTATCTTTTTGACATCCCAAAAGAATCAGTATCGCTAAAAGAGAGTATGTTGTTTTTCGCTTGCTTTTCATTGGGGGAGTTAAGTGTCAATGTGAAAATATTGAAAAACTTTTCAACAATAAAAGCTACAGTGACAATTTGGCTGATTCATTGATTTGGAACGATTCTGGTTATTATAGAATTGATTCGTGTTTGTTACGAACAAAAATCTGTGGAAAATAGCACTTTGAAGCTACTTATTAACAATTTTATTCGTTATATATTTGTAAGTAGTGTAAAATGTCCATTTTTACCACGTCTATACTAATAATGTATATCAAAATATTATATGGAGGCAAAATTTTCGCAAAGAGTAAAAGATGTAATCAGTTTCAGTCGTGAAGAGGCTTTGCGCTTGGGCAATGATTTCATCGGAGTGGAACATTTACTTCTCGGATTAATTCGGGAAGGCGATGGTAAGGCGATAATGGTGTTGAATGAATTCCACCTAGACCTTAAAATGATACGCAAAGAGATTGAGCAAAATCTTGCTGCGGCAAATCCTGGTGAAGCAAAGAAGATCTCGAATATACCTTTAGTAAAGCAAGCGGAGCGTGTGTTGAAATTGACATACTTGGAAGCAAAGCTTTACAAAAGTCCAATGATTGGAACAGAGCACCTTTTGCTTTCGATTTTAAAAAATGAAGACAATGTGGCGTGCAGTATTTTAAATAAGTACGGCGTGATTTATGAAAACGTAAAAGACGAATTAGAGTCTATGAAAGATGACGTAATGGGGCCAAGAGCAGAGTTCCCAGGCGGTGCCGAAGAAGAAGGTGCCGGAGGCGGAGGTGAAGAATCATTTTCTTCGCAACGCAAAAGTGATCCTAAATCGAAAACTCCAGTGTTGGATAATTTCGGTAGGGATTTAACGAAAATGGCCGAAGCAGGTCGTTTGGATCCGATTGTGGGTCGTGAAAAAGAAATTGAACGTGTAAGTCAAATCTTATCACGTAGAAAGAAGAACAACCCAATTTTGATTGGTGAACCTGGAGTGGGTAAGAGTGCTATTGCTGAAGGATTGGCATTGCGTATTATCCAACGAAAGGTGTCTCGCGTATTGTTCGATAAGAGAATTGTATCACTTGATTTAGCTTCTTTGGTAGCTGGAACGAAGTATCGTGGACAGTTTGAGGAAAGAATGAAAGCGGTGATGCAGGAAATTGAAAAGAATCCAGATGTAATCCTTTTCATTGATGAAATTCACACGATTGTTGGTGCTGGAGGAGCTTCTGGTTCTTTGGATGCTTCGAACATGTTTAAGCCTGCTCTTGCCCGTGGTGAGATGCAAGCAATCGGTGCTACAACGCTTGATGAATACCGTCAGCACATTGAAAAAGATGGAGCTTTGGAGCGTCGTTTCCAAAAAGTAATCATCGAACCAACGAATACCGAAGAGACTGTTCAGATTTTGAATAACATCAAGGAGCGTTACGAAGATCATCACTCGGTGAGATATACTGATGATGCTATTGCCGCGTGTGTTCGTTTGACAGAGCGTTACATCACGGATCGTCACTTGCCAGACAAAGCAATTGATGCCTTGGATGAAGTTGGATCTCGTGTTCACTTAACGAACATCAATGTTCCTCAAGAGATTTTGGACATTGAGCAAAAAATCGAAGACCTTAAAGTTCAAAAGAATGAAGTAATTCGTTCTCAGCAATACGAAAAAGCTGCTGAACTTAGAGATAGTGAGCGTAAGCTTCAAGAAGAATTAGAGACTGCGAAAGGAAAGTGGGAAGAGGAATCTAAAACGAATCGGGTAGAAGTAACAGAAGAGCACGTAGCTCACGTTGTTTCGATGATGAGCGGAGTTCCTGTTACACGTATCTCTGAATCTGAGACAGGGAGGTTGGCTCAAATGTCTGATGAAATCCAGTCGAAAGTAATTGGTCAGGAAGAAGCTGTGAAGAAAATCGTTCGTGCGATTCAACGTAATCGTGCTGGATTGAAAGATCCAAACAAACCAATCGGATCGTTCTTCTTCTTAGGCCCAACTGGTGTTGGTAAGACGCAATTAGCGAAAGTATTGGCGCAATACCTGTTCGATTCGCAAGATTCATTGATCAGAATTGATATGTCTGAGTACATGGAGAAATTATCTATTTCTCGCTTAGTTGGAGCACCTCCGGGTTACGTGGGATACGAAGAAGGTGGTCAATTAACGGAGAAGATTAGAAGAAAGCCATATTCTATCGTCTTGTTGGATGAGATTGAGAAGGCGCACCCAGATGTATTCAACTTGTTGCTTCAAGCATTGGATGATGGTCATATGACAGACGGATTGGGTCGTAAAATTGATTTCAAGAATACGATTTTGATTATGACTTCAAATATCGGAGCGCGCCAATTGGCTGATTTCGGTACAGGAGTTGGATTCGGAACGAAAGCTCAGGAAGATCAAAAAGAAGAACACAAGAATATCGTTGTTCAGAATGCCTTGAGAAAAGCATTCTCTCCAGAGTTCTTGAATAGAATTGATGATATCATCATGTTCAAATCTTTGTCGCGTGAAAGTATTCACCAAATCATTGATATTGAGATGGATCTACTCATCAAGCGAATCGTTGATTTAGGATATTCAGTAAATGTTTCTGCTGAAGCGAAAGACTTTATCGTGGACAAAGGATACGATGAGAAGTTTGGAGCACGTCCATTGAAAAGAGCGATTCAGAAGTATATCGAAGATCCATTGGCTGAGCAAATCGTTCAGTCGAACTTGAAAGAGGGAGATACGATCAATATCGGTTACGAAAAAGACGCAACTGAATTGACTATCGGAATTGATCAAGGAAAGCGTAAAAAGGCAGAGCCGAAGAGTGAATAAAGCACTGCTTCGATCAGCATATGTTTAATTAAATTATAGAGGACTTTTTCTCTACTTGCACTTTAGGGAGCTTCATTGAAGCTCCCTTTTTAATTCTTGAATCTGCCTATCGGCTTCATTTTAGTTTTAGCCATTTTTGAAAAGAAGGAGTGAGGGTTGAATATTGCGAACAACTTGCTTCATTAGGATACAATTTCCGTTAGTTTAGTTTTCCAAACTTTAAAACGATCAAATTCATCATCTTTTTTTGCTGGATGAGAGATTAACTGAAACTTACAATCGAAATCAAACAGTTCTTGCTTGAGTGCGTTCTTATAATATTTTCTTCCTTTTTCAAAGATTATGTTGACCGAAAGCTCCAACTCTTCCAGCCTTCTCGCTCTGCTAATTTTTTCGTTAAAACTCCAGATATACGTTGCGTGAGAATTTAATAGTTCCCAACAGTAGTGGTAGCTGCCATTTCCATGAATAAAAAAGATGAATCCAAATTCTGGCGTCAGCGTATACATAATGTTATCGGATTGGTTATGCAACTTACCAGATAAGTACATTAGTTGTTTTTGATTTTTGTTTCTTGGATTCTGAGAGATTAAAGTCTCAATAATTTCTTTCGGAGAATCTGTTAAAAGGATTGAATCCTCATGTTCTTTTTTAAAGACTTCATTAAGATCTTCTAGATACAGTAAAACACTTGCGTCACTAATGGAGTCATCGTTTCTTATCAACTTTGGAAGGGCGGCAATTTGAATGTATTTTATTTCATTGATAAAATTTTTGTCAATAGACTCTATTTCCCGAGAACGGATGTTTTCGATTCTCAAGATTTTACCAAACTTGTAGATAGCCCTCCCTGAAATTGAAATGGTTCTAGAATTAAATACCCGATAGAAGAAGTATTTAACTTGATCAAAAATCTCTAAAATATTCGGGTTTTCAATTGTGAATTCAATGTTTTCCACCTTTGAAGAGATTTCTATTTTCCTGAATAACGCGCCTCCATCAATAAATGTGATGTC
>JBGCDF010000205.1:0-4950 GCA_045105095.1 Crocinitomicaceae bacterium
CTGACACCACAAACTCGAGCCAGCCTCAGTTATAACTTTAGCAATACTTTTACCAAAGATGCTACCGATGGAAACGATGAAACCGCTAATCAGGCTGTTGGTGATTCACTGGATCAACAAACACAGACTATTTTTGGTGAGATTAGTTCACAAGTGAATGATTCTCTAATACTAAGCGTACTGGGAAATATTTCCAGTACTGAGTATTCCGAAGAAATACGCAATGACAACAGGCAGTATGGAATAGGCCCTCAAATAACCCATGTTAGTAAATCCGGTTTTACATCCTCTGTTTATCTTGCGATCGACCAACTAGACTTTGACACGACAAACAATCCTGGAGCTCAGGATAGTCAATCGACCAACTTAAATCTACAGAGTTCAATTAGCTTTATTCAAAGTAATTTCATGTCACATACTTTTAGTTTGAATCATCAGCAGGAACCTTCAAATGCAACCACTTCTAATCAGAATGATACAGGAGAAACAATTCCTGCAAATTTTCAGACGAGTACTATTTTTGGTTATAATCTGAACTACCCACTAAACAAGCAATTAAATATTGGCCTATCCTACAGCTTTGGCCAAATCGAGGAGTCCGACGGAGGCAACGATTACTATCAGGAAACCGTCTCTCTAGGTCTTCCTTATCAATTAAATGCTAGGACATCCGTTTCTGCTCGCTATAATTATCTAAGAACGTTTGGCTCAAGATTTACAGAATTTAATTATGATCAGCACGTAGTCGAAATTTCTTTTCGACTAGATATTTGATATTTTTGTTACTTGATGTCTACTTCCTCAAATGTATCTTTTAAGAGAATCTTTATATGCTTTGATCCAAAAATTTGCGTAGCATTACAATAGATGAATAACAAATTCGCATTTATAGTTTTTTCAGGAATTTTACTTTTCAACCTGCCTTTGCTATTTTCAGATTCGAAGGAAAAAGTGGCTCAGGATGTCATCATCGACATTGGGGATGAGTTGCAAATACTTCTTAAAGAAGATTCTTCCTTTCAGTTTCGCGGCCTAGTTGACGATTCGGGCAACGTTACCCTAAATTATGTTGGTGAAATCAATGCAGTCAATTATACACTCAAGGAATTTGAAACACGCTTAAAAAAGATTCTGTTGGAGAATTTTTACAATAAGGTAACTTTAAGTGTTAGCATAATTAAACAAGCCTCTAGATACGTTTTCATTTATGGTGCTGTTCAGGAGCCGGGATCGATTGAAATTCCAGGTTCCGGTCGCATTTCCATTCCCCAAACCCTCTCTGCAGTCAAAGGACTGTCTACTTGGGCAGATCCAGAAAATGCATACATTTTGAGAGCCAATCAGAGTGACAGCCAGGAAAAAGAGTATATCGATATTCAGGCAACTGTGAACAGAGTTCTTAAAGAAAATTTAGTGTACCTGTATGGAGGCGATGAACTGTATATTCCAAGCATAAATCAGGATAGCAGCGGTGATACAAGCCAGCTACTGACTACTGTGCCTCGCGAAGTTATTGTCGTAGGACAAATTAGGGCGCCAGGCATTCAATTGTTTGCTCCCGGAGAAGATGCTACACTTATGCGAGCAATTTTCAAAGCTGGCGGAATGACCCAGTTTGCTCAGGGGAACGAAGTTAAGCTGATTCGCTATCGAGGTGATGAACGCACAATTCAAGTCGTGAATATTAACCGAGTTATTGAAAAGGGGTATCTCGAAGAAGATGTTGATTTGAAGTCGGGAGATATGATCATCATTCCTCAAAAATTTATTAATCTGTAGCGAGCATTTTACTTGATACTGATAGATACTTTCATGAAATCATCAGGAACACATCCTTCAGTTGAAACGACTGTGACTTCTCCATCAGACATGCTGAAGAAGTTTAAAGAATCGATAGACCCAGTTGAACTTGTATTGCTCGTTCTGCACAAGTGGCCAATCCTTTTAATAACGGTCATAGTTGCTAGTGGCATTTCTATTTTTTACGCAAAATCATTAAATAATGTCTACAGAGCAGGCGCTCGGGTTGAAGTTTTTCAAGAAGATCGTTTCAGAGAACGCAGTACCATAACTGAGTACGACAAGATCGGGCGCAATTCCAACAGGCATATAGTAATTATGTCGGGAGAAATGTTTCACCGAGAATTACTCTCAAAGCTAAGTGTAAAGTGGAGCGACCAAATATCTAAAGAAAAGCTCAGAATTCCTTTCCAGATAAAGCCGCTTAGAGGTTCCAGGACCATAATTGATATTTTTACCGATTCCGAAAGCCCGGAATATGCACTGGATTATTTACAAAGCATACTAGCTTCATACAGGAGCTATAGAGAACGTGAATTAAATCAAGTTAACACAACTGCTATTTCAGGTTTACGCAGCGAAGAAGAACGTATCCAATCAGAACTTGTCAAAGTTAAAAATGAGATTGAGCAATTTGAATCGGTAAATAAAATATTGATTGCTCAGGAACGTGAGCAAATGCAAAATGATTTGGTAGCTGAATTGTTGGGTCGTTTGCAGACAATACAGGCAGAACGTTTAATTCTGGAAAATCAATATAAGGAAATTGCGGACGCAGATATGGCAACTGTTCGTGAGACACTTAATATGAATCAGAATTCTCAAGTTCGTGAGTTTCTATTGAATCAAGAGAGTCCCGGAGAAAACTCAGCTCCGGGACTAAATACTTCTTCCATTAGGTCTACTTCATCAGCTAACTGGGAAGAAAGAGAAGATTTGCTGGCATCATTGGAAGAAAAATACCAACAAGATCTCAAAATTTATCAAATAGAACATCCTAAAATGGCAGAGCTTAAAGATCAGATTGACCTGCTCAGATCCAGCCTGGATAGACAATTAAAAGTTGCACTCGATCGTTTCCAAGCGCGTTACACTGCGCTCCAGCGCAAGGAAGCAGCCATTGAAAGAGCGGTTGAAAATATGCAAAAAGAACGAATACTGCCTCCAGAAAAGGAAAATGAATATCGTCGCCTAAAAAATCATGAAGCACAATTGAAAAACAAATTCGACATAGTTTACAAACGCGTTTTAGACAATTCAGATGCTATTGATAGTTTCTCGTTCATAACAATTCAAGAACCTTACATTTTCAGAAATCCAATTGGGCCAAATAGAGGCAAACTTTACGTCATGGGGCCTATCGGTGGATTTGCTCTTGGTGTTGGGTTTATACTCCTTAAATGGTTCTTAATCCCAACTGCCATTCCCATACTGAGAGAATACAAAGCATACTTCAAAGCTTCACACGGAATGACATAACACTTATTGGAGAATTAGTACATTATTACTGCAACTATACTTTAAAACTCTGAAATGGAATTTTCGGCACAACTTAAAAACTCTCTCAAGTCTCAAAAAGGCTGGCGTTGGGGATTCCTTGATTTCTTAATTGCCTTTTCTTCAATCTGGTTAGGGTTAGCTTTATCTCCTTACAATGATGGCTATGACCATTACGAACAGATTGTACTGTGTATAATTTACGCGATATTGCTGGTAGTCATGGTTCGGTTGTGTGGTCTTAACACACACCGCGTAGAGCACCTACTTTCACGTTATGAAATTATACTCTCTACGATACAGGGAAGTGTAATTGCTTTTTTGATCTTAAATATCGCGACTATATTCTTTTATTTTCATAATTTTAGCCGTTATATTATAGGTATAACTCTGATTCTTTCGATTACAGGCATTGCTCTAAGTCGTATTGCATATCAATGGTATTTGAAAAAAAATCCTATCAATGTCGCTTTTTTATGTCGTAATGAAATTACTACAGAACTCAAACAACGTTTTCAGTTAGACCCTCACTTTAATGTTGTTTGCGTGGGCAGTGAACAGCCTTTGGAACCAAGTGGTGATGCAATTGAATTCAAAAATATTGTGATCACAGATCCTGAAGATTTCATTCAAATTTTAAAGGATAATGAAACCGACTTTGCCATATCTGTTTATGATAAGGAAATGAGTCCTGTAATTTCAAAAGTCATAGAACGTATACCATTTGCAGGAATTGATATACTCAACCTTGGTGCATTCATTGAGTTATATCATCAGGAGATTCCACTGAGCTATCGAAACCTTCACTGGCATACCGCAGATTTCTTTCTTCCAAAACACGGTGTTACATTTCTTGTGAAACGATTAATCGATCTGGCTGCTGCAATCACCGGATTAGCCATTTTATTGCCATTTTTTCCAATTATTATGCTACTTATTAAAATGGATAGTAAAGGCCCTGCATTTTATGGTCAAATTCGTTCAGGATTAATGGGAACCCCGTTCACAATCTACAAGTTTAGAACCATGCGTGAAGATGCTGAATCTTCGGGAGCACAATGGGCACAGAAAAAAGACCCTCGCATCACTAGAATCGGCGCTTTTATGCGAAAAACACGTCTGGATGAAATCCCTCAGCTATGGAATGTTTTTAAAGGAGACATGTCTTTAGTGGGTCCTCGCCCGGAACGCCCTGAGTTCATTAAAGATCTAAAAAGTACGATTCCTCTTTACGAATGGCGAAGTCTGGTGCCGCCCGGTCTCACAGGATGGGCACAAATAAGGCATGGCTACACAGACACCACAGAAGGTATCCGACGCAAACTTCAGTACGATCTGTTCTACATCAAAAATCATTCTATCTGGCTAGACCTTGAGATTATGTTGAGAACTATTCCTATGATCATGAAAGGCAGCCGATAAAACCCAGACTATTTGAAACTGAACTTTTAAGATTAAAGCTTCCCTGAGATTATCAAACAATAGCAGCAGTTGAATCCATCCAACCTAATGACAACGCAAAAAGAAAATCTCTCACAATCACACAAAAGCACAAAGCATGAGGGAGGGTGTGATTTTTTCTTCTGTGTAGAATGGTTTCGCTTGGTAGCGCAGCACCGTCCTCGGTGCGCACCGGCGTCGTGTGAGCTAGAG
>JBGCDF010000206.1:0-3174 GCA_045105095.1 Crocinitomicaceae bacterium
GATCGCTACTATATTGCTGTATCTTTTTTAACCGCTAAGGACGCGAAGGCGCAGAGGCTGTGTTTGTTTTCTTTTTTACCACGAGGACACGGATCAACTGTTGGTTGATGCACAAGGGCTTTGTGAAAGAGCTACGATCGCCTTGTGAACTTTGTAATTCTTCATTGACAAAGTAAGCGGGCTTCGACTCCGCTCAGATTTCGGAACTGAACTTATCCTATAGGAGATCGAGCGGAGTCGAGAGCGGTTTAATTTCATTTCACGTCTGTGCGCCAGCGATAGCAGCGGCATCCTCTGACTCCGAGAGCTATCGGGACGTCAGAGATAGAGCGAATAGCGCGCCCGGCGCCACAAATATTAACCAAAAAAAAGCCCAATGCCTAAACACTGAGCTTAACTCCCAACTATCGGGATATATCGTTGAATTGTCCTTATTCTTCGTCGTCTTCCAAAATTCTTTTTGGACGTAATTTCTCAAGTGCACCCAAGGTAACCCAGTATGGTACTGCGAATCCTAAAAGGAACGTCAACAACCAAAATGCCAATCCACCAATGAAAAGGAATAATACTAAACCAAATGTGCTCATCTCTTGTTATTTTTGTGTTTGCTTAACAGCTGTAAAATTAATGAAATTATTCAAATTACAATAACACGATTATGGAATATCGTATAGAAAAAGATACGATCGGTGAGGTAAAAGTTCCCGCTGATAAATATTGGGGAGCGCAAACAGAGCGTTCACGAAATAATTTTAAAATCGGACCTTCGGCGTCAATGCCACTTGAGGTAGTTCATGCCTTCGCGTACTTGAAAAAAGCCGCTGCTCACACGAACTGTGAATTGGGCGTTCTCGAAGCAGACAAAAGAGACCTTATCTCAAAAGCTGCAGATGAAATCATTGCGGGAAAGTTGGATGATCAGTTCCCATTGGTGATCTGGCAAACAGGTTCTGGTACTCAAAGTAACATGAATGTGAATGAGGTAATTGCGAACCGTGCTCATGTAATTGCTGGAAATACACTTGGTGATGGAGGCAAAACGATTACTCCTAACGATGACGTGAACAAATCACAATCGAGTAATGATACGTTTCCTACGGGAATGCACATCGCTTGCTACAAGAAAATTGTTGAAACTACGATTCCCGGAATTGAGCAACTGCGCGACACGTTGAAAGCGAAATCTGACGCATTCAAAGATGTGGTAAAGATCGGTCGTACGCACTTAATGGATGCAACGCCTTTAACACTTGGTCAGGAGTTCTCTGGATACGTTTCTCAATTGAACCACGGACTGAAAGCATTAAACAATACACTTCCTCACTTGTCTGAATTGGCATTGGGAGGAACAGCTGTCGGAACTGGATTGAACACTCCAAAAGGATATGATGTACTCGTGGCGAAGAAAATTGCTGAGTTCACGGGACTTCCATTCGTTACCGCTGAGAACAAATTCGAAGCCTTAGCAGCACACGATGCAATCGTTGAAACACACGGTGCGTTGAAACAAATCGCTGTTTCATTGAATAAGATTGCCAACGATATCCGTATGATGGCATCTGGTCCTCGCTCAGGAATTGGTGAAATCATCATCCCTGCGAATGAACCAGGTTCGTCTATCATGCCTGGAAAAGTAAACCCAACACAAGCTGAAGCCATCACAATGGTGTGCGCTCAGGTAATGGGGAATGATGTGGCAGTAACTGTCGGTGGAACCCAAGGACACTACGAATTGAATGTATTCAAACCAATGATGGCGGCGAACTTGCTTCAAAGTGCTCGATTGATTGGTGATGCTTGTGCTTCTTTCGAAGAAAATTGTGCCCGAGGAATCGAGCCAAATCATACACGCATTCAAGAATTACTGAACAACTCACTGATGCTTGTTACGGCACTGAACACAAAAATCGGATACTACAAAGCCGCTGAAATCGCGAACACTGCGCACGAAAACGGCACAACACTCCGTGAGGAAGCTGTTCGATTGGGCTACGTTCCTGCTGAAGAGTACGACAATTGGGTGGATCCTAAAAAGATGATCGGAAGTCTCGATTAATGTAGAGTGGTTGAATGAAGAATTGGAAATCATTCCTTCCCTCGACCCGATCTACTATCGTTGACTTAAAATAATTCAGAATTGGCGCTCTTCGTGAGTGCCTTTTTTTTGTTTTGTTACTAAATAGTAAGGCATAAAAAAAACGACTGCCGTAGTAACAATCGTTCTTTTTCAGTGAAATAGTGATCGGGAGTATCGTTAATTTAACCTGAAAGTAAAGGGTAAACGCATTTTCGTGCGAACTATTTTCCCGCCTGCTTCACCAGGTTTCCATTTGGGCATTAATTTCGCAACACGTGTCGCTTCGCTATCCATCGATTTAGAGACGCCACGAAGCACCTTAAAGTTCGCTAGGGTTCCATCTTTTTCTACAATAAATTCTAAATACACTCGTCCTTCGTTGCCCATTTCCAAATCAATTTGAGGGTATTTGATGTTCTCAGTAACAAATTTGAACATTGCTTCTTCCCCACCGGGATATTCGGGTTGTACCTCTGGAAAATCCACAATCGGATTCACGGGTAATGGAAGAAGTGGCGGGGGCTTAGGCAAAGGTTCGGGATCTGGCAAAGGACTTGGAGGGATTGGTTCTGGTGGCGGTGGTGGTGGCGGCACAATCGGCTCTTCCATCACTACAGTATCAAGAGAAATCGTATCCTGAACGATTTCTTCAAGATCAACATCAATATTCTCTGCAATTTTCTTGGGAGATTCTCCCATTTTTTCTTCGGTACAAGCGGACAGAACAAACGCTCCTACTAGAAGGAACGAAATACTTTGCATTACTTTTTTCATAAGTTTTAATTTAAACTAAATCGTATCGGTAGCTGCACTCTTGCAGCAACAATCTTGCCGTTATTTTTAGCTGGAATCCATTTAGGCATGGAACGTACAAGATGGTGTGCTTCCCTATCCATCTCTTCCGAGACACTCCTGATACTTTCCGCATGTGTTATACAACCATCTTTCTCAACTTCGAATGAAGCATAAATGGTTCCATGGTAATCATGCAACCTTTCAGAATACTTCAAATTTGAAGCAACGAACTTCTTCATTTCGAGAACTCCTCCAGAATACTCCGCAGGAACCTCTGGCCAAACATATGCTCCGCATTCAAG
>JBGCDF010000207.1:0-10530 GCA_045105095.1 Crocinitomicaceae bacterium
AAAACGAGAAACGAAACATCCGAACTACCCTCGACGCCGTGATTCAAAAAACCAATAGAAACCAAAGCGTCTCCAGAATCATCATCCAATATGGTAGCGGTTGAAGAGGTATTTAAGACTGTCCCAACACTCAAATTTGAAATTGTTGCGGTTACCGTCTCTGGCGACTCCACTAGTACATCATCTGTTACAAATGCGGGGATGTTCGTTGAACTCATGCCAAATCCCAATGAGAAGGAAGTATTAGGTGATGTATAATCGGTTCCGTTGGTTGCTGTGCCAGAATAACTTATATCGCCTGTTATTACTGATCCTGTTAGGTTCTCAACATCTCCTTCGAAAAACACGGTAAAGGACAAATGTCCTGTTCCCTCAATCCTATTGTGAAGAGATTCTACCGATACTTGCAGCTGCGCTAAGTCGTCATCCGAAATTGTCAATGTTGAGGTTCCGCTCCCAATTGTTCCTGCACTAAGACCAGAAATTGACACATTAACGGTTTCATCTAATTCTAAAAAATGATCATCGAGTACACTTATTGGAATCGAGACAGAACCAATTCCATCTGGGATGGAAAAAGACACGGCACCAACGAAATCTGAAGCATAGTAAGCAGAACCTGAATAGTTTATTAGTCCCGTTATCGCATTTCCTGTAGTGTTTACTCCTCCTCCGTCAAGAGAAACTGTAAATGATCCATTTGCACTTCCTTCAGCGCCATCTATGGGTAAACCAATAGAAACGGACTGTGAGTAACTTACCCATGGAATTAAGGTGAATAAAGCAAGAAGAGAGTACCGAATCAGGTAGGACAAATGTGTTTTAAAGAATTGATTCACAATAGTAATGTTAGAGGTTGAATAGCACCTGCAATTTACTTGAAATCAGATAGTTATTACAACTATTTCTAAAAAAATCAATTTGAAACTATACAGGTCTAATGGAAACAAAAAAAGGTAAGCCAGTTCAGACTTACCCTTTTCGATTTTCTAAATCAAGGTTATTCCTTACTAAATTTCTGTTGTACGATTCGTCCGTCCTCTAATGTAAGTTGAATGAAATACACTCCAGAAGAAAGTGAGTATGTATCAACACTGAACTCTTTCGCATGAACTTCACTTGAACTGAGCACACGACTATTTATATCCAGTATTGAATAATGCGTCATCTGTTTTTCCGATGTTAAATGGAGCACCGAACTTGTCGGGTTCGGATACACGTTTAATCCAATAGTACTGAGAATATCTACGTTCGTAGTCATACATTCGTTATCAACAATAATTGCCGAATCAATAGCAACTCCAATTGCACCAATATTCGGGTTAGATATTGTTGCAATGACAGTCTCATCGCATTCATCAAGCAAGTCGTCAATAACTGGAAGTGTGAATGTAACAAATGACGCACCGTCAGGGATAGAGAAAGTAGAAACATTCGTGAAGTCTGTATCAGCAGTTGCAGTACCTGAAAAGATCACACTACCAGTTATTGGCCCACCAGTACAATTCGTAAGTCCGCCATCAATCGCGATGATAAAGCTTACATTATTTTGACCTTCTTCTCCATTTACAGGTGACCCAATAGAAATCAAGGTAGCTCCTGCATCATTATCTAAGATGTATGCTGTATCTGCATCCACATTCACAAGTCCCACGCTAGGATTGGAAATTGTGGCAATTACGCTTTCAGAAAATTCCACACAGATATCATCAATAACGGTCAAAATAATGGTGTCGCTATTTTCTCCATCTAGAATAGTGAATGTGGTTGGACCAGATAAATAATCATCTATGCCAGAAGCCGTTCCGCTGTAGGAGATATCTCCAACAATGGGAGCCCCAGTAAAGTTGGTAGTTCCGAAGTCAAGAGAAACGACAAACGAAACGTTCGCTCCCCCTTCTGCACCACTCGCAAGAGAATCTATTGACATTTGTAACTGTGTGCACTCATCGTCGATGATCAGAGCTGTTGAAGAAGCACCATTAACAGTTACGCCACTACTGACGTTAGAAATTGTAGCGACTACTGTTTCATCACACTCAATATCCGCATCATCAAGTACGATTAAAGCTACAAGTGCAGAACCGACTCCATTTGGAATCGAAAAGCTTGTTACAGGGTTATAATCAACTCCAGCTGTTGCAGTTCCCAAGAAAGAAATTGTACCAGTAATATTCGACCCAGTCGTATTTATTGCGCCATTGTCTAACGAAATTATATACGAAACGAACGTCGATCCTTCGAGGCCGTTTGTAGGAGATCCTATTGAAATGGTTTGTGTGTATCCAGCAAACGAAAAGCCCAAACTAATGAATAGAGCCAATGCCCATTGCCTTTTTTGCATGAACTTGATGAAAGTTTTGTGTAGTGTAGTTGTATCAGTTGAATTCATAAATAGTGATTATTAATTTTTAGCAAAATATGAAAAATTGCGATTTAAAAGATGGCTAATCCTCAGATAAATTAGCTAGGTGTTATGCGGGGTGCCGCTTATAACAATTTAAGTTCTGCAACCCCCTGTTAGCCCAACGATTATCCTAAAAAAGGATTCACCTCAATTGAGATGAATCCTTTACGTATATATTTTTTTTTCGTTATTTAGAACTTCAATTACATGTTCTTACAATTCATCAAGCTTGATGAACGATAGAACGATAGTTTTTTCGCTCCATACGTGCCTCCACCCTCATAAGTTCTGAAAACACTTCCTCTATTCAGGTAACATTCTCCATCCATGGTAGTAATCACCTCTACTTCAACAGATTTCTCAATAGGAAGTCCGAAGTCATTCTTTTTTACATACCAATCACTTGTAATGATGATTTTCTTTATTGTTCCGCTATTCGTTACATTATGTTTTTTCTTTACAACGGAAATAATCGATGCATCATTCATCGCGGATTTACTTGGAAATACTTTATCTGCCTTCTCTCTTCTCTTCTTCTCCTTGTAAGCAGCATATTCTCCGTTGTCTTTGTAATCTACCAACTTCGCTTTGTGATCTACCAGCATTTTGTTTACATCATCGATCCAACTTCCGTGTCTTGAAAACGTTTTGTACGCCTCAACACTCTTATTCTCCAAAACATATTCGATTCTTTCTATTGCTCTTTGTGGCTCATCTCTCCAATAATCTTCTTTAAAATACTGCTGATTCGAATAGTACTCTTTTAGCTTTTGCGAAAACTCATTTGGTAGATAATTATCAAAATAATCTTCCAGATCAGCTATGTACTTTTCAGCCACTACATCCTTATTCACCTGAGCATTATAGGCATCTTTCCACTTGACATACTTTGCATATTCAATCATTGATGAAGTCGAATTTGCATCTCCCTTCTCGCGAAAATATGTCGCCGAGTTATTTAGGTATTTAAGCTCTTTCGCATTTTCATCTGCTATATCTCTATTTTTATATTCCGTCTCCGCCAATTCCTTATAAGTTGTATAATCAGCTTCGAGGCTGCTCAATTTCATGCTTGTCTCAGCGTAGTAATTCTTGATCGTAGAAAGCTTACTTTTCAGGTCGTACATTGTTCCTTCGATCGTTTCAGTGGCAATATTTTTGATATTATCTCCGCTGAAATAACCACTAAGAACATCAATAAATTCTTGAGCTTCTCCCTCCATTTTTTGTGTGGTAGCAATCTTCTTAGCATCTACTCCAGATCCAGAAGAATTAGAAACACCAGTAGTTCCTGTTTTGGATTTAACCTTGGATTTTGCTGACTTCGCTTTGTTTTTTAGACCATTTATACCGCCGATCTGAGCGCTTGAGTATCCACTAAAGGATACGATTAACATAACTAATAGTACGTTCTTCATCTTGTGTGATTTTTGAGACAAAATTAACTAAAGAACACTGCTAAAGCTTGCTATGTAAGGGGTGTAGACTGTCTAATGTACGGATGGTATTCGTATAAAAACGGAAGGTTATAGTTAATGATCAGATGGGTCTCAAAATTGGACGAATTACCATTCATTCATGCACTATTCGTTCTTTACACAACAAAAAAGGTTCACCTCGAACAAGGTGAACCTTCTGTAAATATCGGTTTATTCTATTCTGAAATGATCTTCATTTCCACCCTTCTGTTTCGGGCTTTTCCATTTTCTGTGTCATTCGAAGCAATCGGTTTCGACTCTCCGAAATGTTCCGTTTTGATTCTGCCTGCGTCAACACCATTCGCTACTAGGAACTTTTTGACCGCTTCTACACGATTCTTCGAGAGCTTCATGTTGTATGCCTCGGTACCGTCTCCATCCGTGTGTCCATCCAATTGAATCTTCACATTTTTGTGCACCAATAAAATATTGGTCAATCCTTCAAGTGATGAATACGACTCCTCCACGATAATTGATTTATCGTAGATAAACTCAAGGTTTTCCGAGGCGTTCAGCATCGCTTTGTTCACGTCATCAACAGCCACTGGTTTTTCGATGATAACCGTATCAACTGCATTGTCGATATACACCGTATCTACAATACGCTCTACGATTGTCACTGTGTCTACAACCGGTGGGGCGGGCATGATATCCGCGCGTTTTGGATCTTCTTTCTTTTTCTTACAGAATTTCAGCCCGAGTGTGATCTCATGTGACCCAGAACCGTAGGAAGCTAAGTTTTGCATTGGTGTTTCGTACGCATACCCGAGGAAGAACATTTTTTGAATGTTCACTCCGATTCGAGCTACTAGTCCTACCTGAGTTCTCCACCCTAGACCTCCATAAATGAAGTCATTATAGTTAACGTCAGCATTGAAATCGAATTGCGAAACATTTCCTACCCCTCGATACAGTACATTTGGTTTCAACGATAGTTTCTTCGTTAAGCTGATGTCATAAGCACCATATCCCACGAAGTGTCGTTTTAAGCCGTACCCCTCCAATCCAGTGAAACTAAAATCTGTTCTTGATTCAATCAATTGCTTTGAAGAGAAGGCCAATTCCAACCCTTTAAACTGATACAAAATTCCAGCAGAAGTGTTTAAGGAATTCGCTGTTTGCATTCCTCCTTCCACAATTTGGTCCTGAGCATCAAAAAAGATGGCATTCGTTGGGTCAATTCTCATTTGAAAGTAACCTGCGCTAATTCCTAGTCGAATATGATGATTTCGCGCGATTGTTACACCGTATGAAACCGCTCCATTTACAGAAACCTGCTGGAAGAGTCCAAAACGATCGATTAACAAATCAGCACCAATCCCCCAATTCTTTCCTAATCGGGTATTTCCATTGAAATAACTTGTTGTTGGTGCTCCTTCTACTTTCACCCACTGATTCACATGTGAGAAATTGAGTTCAGTACATCCACTCGCTCCAGCATAAGCAGGATTGAGAGAAAACTTATTGTAGTTGTACAAATTTGTCTGTCTCGTTTGCTGAGCTTGAGCCCCGAAAACGATCATACTTACCATACCTACTGCGATGTATCTTTTGATTCCTTTCATGGCTCTTATTGTTTAAATCGCATTAAGTTAATAGCTCCCTGGTACTCTCGGTTTTCTTCGCACGAGATGGTGTAATAATACGCCCCATCTGGTAAGATTTGTCCTTCTTTCGTACCATCCCAGTCGTTCTGGTAATCTGTTGTCTCTAAAATGAGTTCTCCCCACCTATTGAATATCCTGACGGTACAGCCCTGAACTTGATTCAGATCACTTACTCGCCAAGTGTCGTTTCGACCATCATCGTTTGGTGTACAAATGTTACTGATTTCAAGCAATGCCTGACAATCCAGAACAGCTAAATCAAGCGTTACTAGTGAATCACATCCTCCCGCAGTTGGGAAGTTCTCTGTGTATATTCCTGAAACCGTTAATGTTTGTGCTCCCAATACATACGATTCGCCGTCACAAATCGTATCCAAGATTGTCGACTGTAACACATCTGAAACCGTTAAGAACAATTCAACCAGTGAATCACATCCTGTCGCGGTTGTGAACATCTCTGAATAGTTTCCAGTTGTTGTTAATGTCTGAGATCCTAATGTGTACGATTGACCTTCACAAATCACGGCAGAAATCGCATTTTCTATTGTTGAAGTCACGAATAGGTACATCGTAACAAGTGAGTCACATCCTGCGCCTGTCGTAAACATTTCCGTGTACGTTCCTGATGTTGACAATGTCTGTGAACCAAATGTTGTGCTGGTTCCCTGACAGATTGTTTCCGTAATCGAATTCGTGATCAACGGTGTAACCGTTAAGAAGAGCGTTACGATCGAATCGCATCCCGCCGAAGCGATAAGTGTATCCACATACGTTCCAGACACATCGAGGTTAGCACCACCGAAAGGATACGTTGTTCCTGTACAAATCGTTTCTGAGATATTCGTCGAGATTTCTAGCTCAACAAAGAGGTTTGTAGTAATGGTACTATCACAACCATTCGCTGCAGTGAATACATCCACGTACTGGCCTGAATTTGTGTAGGTATTGGCCCCAACGGTATATGATGAACCTGTACAGATCGTCACGTTATTCGTTACGTCCACAGGGTCAATCACAGCAAGCGTTGTGTAGATAGTACTGTCACAACCGTTCGCTCCTATAAAGACATCTGTATAGACTCCAGCAGTCGTTTGGTTAGCTCCTTCGAGGAAAATTGACTGCCCGTTACAGATCGTTGCATTTACATAGTTGATGTTCGGATTCACGATACATGGGTTTCCACATGCACTTGCGTCTATCGTAAATGAATATGGACAACTTCCATCATCCACATTTACCGTGTAGATAGCAGCTGCAGGCACAGCAAATGTTACGTTTGTTCCTGCTGCAAATGTTCCCGATGAAATTACCGTCATTGTTGGGTCTTGAATCGTATATGAGAACAAAGAACCATCAAAGGCGCTCATTCCTCCTGAGGCTGTAAATGTGATTTCACACAGGGTATTATCGTAAGACGAAAGTGGAACAACTGGTTCCAAATATACCACTTGAACCGTGTTATCAACAGTAGATGAAGAACATAGGAAATCTCCCCATGCTGCTGGGTCATCTGCCATCGATGAAACATAATACACTGTATTGAATAATGGGTTTCCGAATGCTCCTGAACCGTTCGTGTTGTTTGTGAACACGTTGGTCAAGCCTTGAACAGTATCAATGTAGGTAAATCCTGATCCTGAAACTGGATCTGGTACTACAACAGTACTGTGCATTACAAATCCAGGTGTCAAACAATCTGGAATATCCAATGTCGGATCTCCATTGCCATCCAAAAGATTTCCTGGTGTTAAATCATCTCCGAAACAAACAAATGCAGTATCTGTAGAGTTCAAATCAACCGTATCAGAGTTCGCAAGTTCAACATATGTATCTCCCGCGTAACTTTCAATTTCTCTGATGTACTCAATGATATACTGTCCTTCATCTCCAGGAGAACCACCGTCTAATTGAATCGCAATAATTGCCCCTGGTGTCAAACAACACACTGATTCTTGCGTTCCGTCAAATCCTGCTGAACCTTGAATAAGAGGTGTAATAATTGGTGTCAACTGCGTTCCATCTTGTGTAAATGTTGCAGGGTTCAATCCTCCATAACAGTCAGTACCATTCAACAATTCATACATCGCATAGCGCAGCGTATCCAAACCAATGTAGGCACGAATGTTCATTTCAATTGCTCCTGTAGGAGGAACAGTGAAATAGTGCCATACTGTTTGTTCTGCTCTATCGGCAGGCAAATTTGTAATATCAGGTTCTCCAGCTAAATACTCGCGACATGCTCTTTCATTCGATCCCGCAACAGCGTTGAACGGCGCAGTCGATCCTACTGGAGTAACTGGAACTTCATAAATTGGGTCAATCGTTGCCAAACAAAGAATATCGTTCCCTGGAGGGTTATTAACTGGATCGTCTACACTTGGATCGTATACCCATGTATCGATATCTTGCGCGTTTAACGCTGTCAAGTTGTTCGCTGGATCAATCATACCATAATAGGAATATCCTGGCTCCAAACATTGTTGTGTGATGACTGCGCTTTCTGTTCCACCGCCAAAAATACCATTGACTCCACCTTCCTGCGCATCGATGAATTCGAGGTTGGCACAATTGTAATCAGCAGGTATTCCTGGACCAAATCGTCTGTCAAATCCAAATAATGCAGCGTCCTCTGAGAAAACCGCGCTTTGGTAATCAACCTCAAAAACCAAACGACCACTGTTCGGTGCGATCATATTCATCCAAACAGATTCATTTACCGTGTTGTTCCCAAATCCATTGTGATCGTAATCGTACGCATGGTATTCAGATGGATTTGATGACGTATGTGGATCTCCCACTTCACCGAAATCGTTTCCACTATCAAATGCACAACCAAAACTCAAGTTCATTGATGCTGGTGATCCACCAGCAGAACTAATTGGTGTTGTACCGAAAGGTGTCAGCGGTGAGTTACATGGAATATCTTCTGCATTTGGCGGACTTCCTCCACCCAAATCGTTTACTCGGAATTCGTAGTAACCACGCTCCCCTCCTGCATCTGCAGAAATCTGAACGTAATAGACTTCTCCTGCATGAATTTTTTGATACGAAATCAATGGAACAGGATTACAAGCGTCCAAATCGATTTCTGCTTCGGGATCGACTCCCAGAAGGTCAATCCCGTCGGAGAACTGATGATTGGAGAGATATTCGAACTTATCCTTGATCAAGGTTCCTGAAATTGGTTGAACTCCATTTCCACAATTTAAACCATCTACTGCGTGGTAAATTTGGAAGTACGTTCCGAACTCAGTTCCTGCCAGATCAGTGGTAACTTCCACTTCTCCGCTCGCAGGAGCAATGAATTTCACCCAAACCGAACCGTTGGCAGTTACATCTCCCGTGTGAGGCTCATTTGTTTCCAAGGTTGCCGATGGACACCATCCTAAAGTATATGTTGTATTCAAGTTGATCTGCCAAGCATCACAAATATTATCTTCTAAATAGTCTAGAACAAGAGGAATGCGTTCTACTTCGAAAGTAATGGTATATGATTGATTACATCCCCCATCAGTACTATTCGCTGTGAACGTTTGAAGATTTGTACCTGCTCCAGCTGGCACAGCCATACTCACTGTTTGGTTGGCTGTTTCTCCTTCTGATCCTCCTAATCCGAGGGCATAATTGAAGAACAAATCGTCATTTTCGTAGGCACGCCAATCGATATCTATACTTGTTGGGCCATCCGTTGGACACACGTAATCATGGGAAAAATACAATCCATTGTTCGGAGAGAAGCCTCCGCCTGGAGCCGTCATGGTGTATGGACCATTGTCTCCGTTTCGGTGCGCGAAATTAAAATCGCCTAATACTCCAAAAAGAACTGGGTTGTTATTCGAATTACCTAAAGAGTTATCGGTAGCCAAAAATTCCCAGACGAAATCACTGTCGCCATTTAAGAATCCGTCACAATCGACGGTACTACCTGTTTGCACTGAGATGACACGAACGTTGACGGTTGCCTGGCTAAAAGAGTATCCAGACAATAAAAGAGTTAGCATGGTCAACGTCCAAACGTATACCGTTTGAAACCTTCGCATATATTGTTTATTGGTTTATATAAGTAGCAGCATTAAAAGAACTGGTTGTTTTGAACTATTCAAAACCGCAATTCTTACCTAATACGTCTCGCTTAGCTAATATACGATTATCTTATTGAATGACAATCAACGAACTGCGTAATTGAGGCCTTCATTGAGGTACAGTACAATCAAGGAAAGAGGGAATGTTTTATATTTCAAGGGGTTACTTATTCAAATCCTCTACTTTTCCCAAATTATTGAATAAGAGCTCCGCTGTAGAAGGGTTTGTCGCCAATGGCACGTCGTATACATCACACATGCGCATCAACATAAAAATATCTGGTTCGTGTGGATGCTTCTCAAGCGGATCTCTGAAGAAAATAACCATGTGACATTTCCCTTCTGCGACTCGCGCTGCAATTTGAGCATCGCCTCCTAGAGGACCCGATAAGAGTTTCGTTACTTCAAAACCTGCTTTCTCAACCTTGGTTCCTGTTGTCCCGGTCGACACTAGTTGAATATCATTCTTGTGCAGAATACTTTTTTGTTCATTCAGAAACTGAACCATTTCCGCTTTTTTGCCGTCGTGTGCTATAATTGCTATTTCCATTTTCGATCTTTTTATTCAAATGTTCACTGATCAGTAATGCAAAAGTAAAACATCACGTTAACTTATTGTATAAAATACCATTACTTTTTTTTGCATGTACTGCTTTTTTGACGAAGGTTCAAAAAAAAATGCCTAGACATACTATCCAGGCATTAAGTTTAAGTTATTTCTTTTCTATTAGATCAGAAGTTTCAATGGGTTCTCCATGTATTCCTTGAAGGTATTCAAGAATTCCGCGCCTGAAGCCCCATCAACAACTCGGTGATCACATGACAAAGTCACTTTCATCACATTCCCCGGAACGACTTCACCGTTCTTCACAACTGGAACTTGACTGATCCCTCCTACTGCCATGATGCAGCTATCTGGCGGATTCACAATAGCCGTGAACTCCTCGATTCCGAAC
>JBGCDF010000208.1:0-8943 GCA_045105095.1 Crocinitomicaceae bacterium
CAGCTGCAAATGGAAATATTACGAATTACACGAAGGATTCGGACATTAGAACAGTAAACTGGACCTTTGGGATTGCATATGGAGATAACCTCAAAACAGCTCAGGATTTGATCGTGAAATTCTTTGATGAAGACAAGCGAATTTTGGATGATCAGGAGAAGGTAGTTGTATTAGGAGAACTAGGTGATTCATCAGTGAACTTAGCTTGTCGTGTTTGGGTGAAGAACGATGATTACTTCGGAGTTTTGTTCGATATCAACGAGCGAGTTTACAACGAATTTGGAGCTGCAGGACTGTCAATTCCATTCCCACAAATGGATGTTCACGTTCAAAACAGTTAATCTGTGCACGATCTTATAGATCACCCGATTGTAAAAGCATACATTGCTAACAATCATTTTGGTGCCATGTTGGACATGGAGTTTCAACTCTCTGACTCTGGTGAGATTACTTACCACATGGACATCCAAGAAAAACATTTAGCTACTCCCCGCGCTGCTCATGGTGGCGCGGTGAGTGCTTTTATGGATGCAACAATGGGAGTTTGTGCCCTCTCTCAGGTAGTGCGAGATGCTCAGGTCGTTTCAACCATTGAAATGAAGGTCTCCTTCGTCAGTCCAGCATTAATAGGAAAAAAGCTTATCGGGACTGCTAAAACCATCAAAAAAGGAAAACGAATTCTGTTCGTTGAGGGAGAAATTCACAATGATGATGGTATATTAATCGCCATTGGGTCTGGAACCTTTAATGTTTATCCTGCGGAAAAAGCTGGATTCTATATTTAGTATGAAAGAAAGCATTAAAATAGCGGGGAAGATCGCATTGAAGTCTATGGCAAAATGGGCCTTAATCGTGGTTCTTGGGTGTACGGTGACGGTCATCTCATTCTTAATTTCCTTTCTCTGGAACCTTGACTTACTCTTTGCAGACGATCTAACTTTTTTTGGGTACGTTGGAAGTTTGTTCTATGGCAACTGGCCGGCATTCATTATCATTTTTGGTTCGCCAATTTTTATTGGTGTGTACATCTTTTCGGCTAAAAAAGTATCTATTCAGAATAGCATTTACTTATTGTTTCAGAGTCCTGCGGGCGATCAATTGGTATCCATTCTTGGCAGCGCCGCAGATAAACTAACCGACAGTAAAGGATGGCATTCAGAATTACTCAATAAAGGGATGCTCAAAATGAAGGTGTTGAATGAAATCAGAAATAATCCAGAGGCCTCTGGATTTCAGCGCTCGATAATTCAATACGGTTTTCGAAAGGTGAGAATGGATGATGTTGATTTTCAAGATGAAGACCTCAAGCTGTCGGATATATTGACGTCAAAATTTCGTCAGGCTTTTGCGGAAACGATGAAACCCTCGCTAAGCTTCTTTTGGTTATTGATATCACTGCAAATGGTTTTATCCATTGTTTCTTTATTCTTCCGATGATTTTGAAATCAATTATACTCGAAAATGGTTCGAGGTCCGAAAGAACTTACAACTCTTGATTCTCGGTTTATTCAATGTATAAAAATTGTTAGAAGGGGCAATTCTAATCTCTTTTACCAAACGAAAGTTCTATCTTTGTAAACATGGTGTTAATCCTGAATGATATTGGAGGTGGAGAGATCGTATTGATCTTGATATTTATTCTGATCTTCTTTGGTTCAAAGAGCATTCCAGGGCTTGCGCGAACATTCGGAAGAACCATTCGACAAATTAAAGACGCATCAAACGATCTTCAATCGGAAATCAGGAAATCGAGTAGCGAACTCAAGAACGATTTGAACTTAACGGAAATCATCGATGATACGGCAAGAGACATTCGTCAACCGCTCGATCAATATGCAGCGGATATTGAAGATGTGATGAAGCATAAGCCAACCAATTCTGTTCCTAAACAGAATAAAGTGATAGATACAACTCCGTTAGAATCGCTTGAATCTCCAACAATCCCTCCAGCTCCCAAAGCTCCAGAGGCGCCAAAAGTTGAAATCAAGGAAGCACCTGCACCAAAAACTGGCAGCTCAAAAGACGCAGGATAGTAAGAGAATAGGTCTCGCTGATGCCGAATCGGCCTCATTTTCGAAAAAAACGACATTTTCTTTGAACCTCATTTCACTCTTTGAGTAATACTGTTGAACAATCAAAAGAACGATGCGCAGATGTTCAGTATAAAAGCAATGAAAATGAAAAATACTTTCTTAATAATTACAGCCATTATTATATCAACGTTGACCTTGGCTCAAGAACGTCAAACTGTATACAGCATTACTCAAAAAAAACACGAAATCCCATGGTACGAAACCCAAATGGAGCTTTGGAAAGAATATCTAGTTAAGAATCAAAAAGATGCCGCCGCTTGGTATAATTATTATTCAGCGGCGCGTGCAATCAAGAACCTGAATTGGCAGAACCGAGAAGAATACAAGTCTTGGGGTGTGAAATGCACCAAAATTGCAGACGAAGCGTACGAAGCAGTTCCTAATTCTTTTGAGGCCAATCACATCATTTGGTGGGACTCTGGAAATGACGAGTCGAAGCGAAGTTTTTTGATGAAAGCGCACGAAATTGATCCGAATGATACTCGAGCTTTTGATGATTTAATGATCTTCTACGAAATCAATCGTAATAAAGAGAAATTCTCAGAGCTTTGCAAAAAGATCTATGAAAGCGGAGAATTACCAGCTTCGATATTGAATTGGGGATACAATGTACTTTCTGAGTTAGACGAGAATTCTATTGTGTTCACTAACGGCGACAACGACACATACGCCCTGTGGATTGTGCAAGAAGTAAAAGGATTCCGAAAAGATGTGACAGTGATCAACAGTTATCTGATTACATTAAAGTCGTATCAAGAAAAACTGTTCAACGAATTGGGATTACCCAAATTAGAAGGGGAAATTGATGGAGTTCATAAAGCCATCTTCGATAATGAAAAGGAAATTCCAGTCTACATTGACGCCTGCGGAGTAAAATTCTTCGAAAAGGATTCCATTTTGGATGAATTATATCTAACAGGATTGGCTTACAAATACTGCAAGATCGAAGTGGATAATACCAGTATTATTAGAAGAAATTACGAAAAACGATACCTACTTGATTATTTGTCACAACAGTTTTCAGTTCATCAAAGCGATGCGATTGCTGATAGCTTCAGTGAATTGTATATCCCCTCAATGATCAAGTTGTACAAGCATTATCGAGAAAGCGAAGAGCTCGAGAAGATGAAGAACATGGAAACTCTGCTCCTAAAAGTGAGTTCAGACACTGATAAAGTAGAAACAGTTCAGAAGATCATTAACCAGAATTAATGAGACTAATCCGAAAGGACATAACATCATTTACAGATGAAGAATTGATGGTTCTGCTGGCTTCTAAACGTAGAAATCAGGCGCTCACAGAACTTCATTCCAGGTATGCCCGGCGCATACTTGGGTTCTTCATTCGCATGTTTAGAGGAGATCAAGAAAAAGCACAAGATTTCACACAGGATTTATTTCTTAGAGTGCTAGAGAAACACAAACAATTTGATCCGAAAAAGAAGTTTTATACCTGGATGTATGTTATCGCCAGTAATATGTGTAAAACGGAGTTCCGAAAGAAACCAATTCTTGATATTTCCGAAAGCCAAGATGCAGTTTCTCTTCGTTCAGAATTAAATGAAAATAGTGTGGATAAATCACTGTTTCAGGTAGAACTGAAGAAATCGATTGAGCAGCTGGAGGAATACCATAGAATCAGTTTTGTGCTGAGGTATATGCAAGAATTATCCATCAAAGAGATAGCGGAAATTACGGAAGTATCCGAAGGAACCGTGAAATCAAGATTGTATTACGCAACGAAGAAAGTGACTTCGCGATTGGCGCTGTTCAATCCGAAGAATGAAAATGACATATTCAAAATTCAATGATTATGGGGGAGAAGCAAGAAATGAAATGGCAGGAATTGATTGAATCGAAGGAGTTTGATCAATTATCCAATGCTGAGAAAGAAATGGTTTTAGGAATGTCCAATGAAACGAATTACCGACTCGAACGGACCTTGATAGTAGACGCGAAATCCGTCTACCCAGAACCAGAGCCGCGTCCGCTGATCCTCGAAGAAGAGAAAAAAGGCATTGTGATTCCTTTATATCAAATGATCGTCGCTGTGGCTGCAGCCTTTGTGTTGGGATTCTTTTTATTCAAATCAACTCAAACATTGCCAACTGATGAGAGAGTTGAACCCATCGCGGTGACAGATACTGTATATGTTGAGAAAAAAGTCATTGACACAGTAATTCAAATGAAAACGGAGTATGTACAACTTGCGGCGAAAAGTACTCGTACTGAAGAAGTGAAATCTGCGAATGATCTGAATAAGCCGAGCGCGGTATTAAGCAGCCAGACAAGTTTTGAAGCTGATTTGAGCAAGGTTACACTCTCCAATAAAGGGAAGTCGGCTTCCAATGATGAAACATTCATTTTTATCGATGATTGGGTGGCTCCTAACTAGTCTATTTGGTTGATTGCCTCAAAGTTCCATAACTTAGCGAGATGATTCCTTCTCATTCACTTTCAGATTCAGGCACGAGTAAAGTCGTCATAAATCGTTTATCCAAATCGACGGGGTATAATTTTTCAGAACCGCATAGACATGATTATTATGAGCTGTTTTTCTTTCAGAATGGAGGAGGAGAGCACGAAATTGATTTCAAACCCTTCGAAATTGAAAGCGCGTCTTTTCAACTCGTAGTTCCTGGGCAGGTGCATCAGATGAATCGCGCACCAGGATCATCAGGATTCGTTTTTCTTTTCTCACATGACGCCATTCTGGAATCCAAAAGTGTCGTTGAATTCCTTCTTGAGCACAGGGCATACAGTGTTGAGGAGCGGAGACCACATTGCGCTTTCTCTAGCGAAGAAGCCGATTTAATTGATCGAATGATCTCGGATGCTTGGAAAAACAAAGAGGTATTGCCGCAGTCAATCATAAAACACACTTTGGTTGGATTATGTTTGAGAATGATCGAGAAAATGCCCGAAAGTAGTGGAGGAAATTCATCAGTTTATTCAAAATTTAGACAACTTCTTGTGAATAATTTCAAGGAAGTAAGGTCCGTTTCTGCGTATGCCGATGAACTCAACATGACTCCCAAAGCGCTGAATGAAATTGTCAAGAAAACTTCAGGTACTACGGTAAGTGAACACATCTACCAACAAGTAATTTTGGAAGCAAAGAGGTTGTTACTTCTAGGCAGTTCTGTAAAGGAAGCGGGTTTTGAACTTCATTATGATGACCCCGCTCATTTTAGCAAATTCTTCAAGAAACAAGTAGGGATGTCTCCAGCGGAATTCCAGAAAGTACATCCTTAAGGGAGAAATGTACATGGCATCATGAATCCTTCTTGCTTAAGTTTGTGATAACTAATTCTTAAGTCATGAAGAACGTACTTTTAATTCTAGCCAACCTTTTAGTAGCATGCTCTGCATTTGGTCAAACAACTTGGTATGAAATCCCAACAGGAACAAGTTCAAGATTGAACGCGATCGATTTTCCGTCGAATAACGTGGGATACATAGTTGGTCAAGACACAACAATTCTAAAAACCACTGATGGTGGTCAAACATGGACTCAGCTTTCGTTGAACGGAATCGGCATTGCGGCTCTTTCAGATGATTTCAGAGACATTCAATTTATTGATGAGAACACGGGTTTCCTTGTTGCAGGTTACAGTGGAGTATATAAGACAATCGATGGTGCTCAATCGTGGACATTAGTTCAGCATAACATGTGTTTTCCTGAGACGGTCTTTCCATTTAGTGAGTCTGATTATTTAATCGGTGGGGGAGATTGCTTTACGGGTGCTAAAATTGACAAAGTGGTAAACTCGGTGTCAACCCCAGCTTCAATCACCGCTGACGGATTTTGGTTTGATTATGAAATCGTTTTGGAAATGAGTTTTAGTGGTTCGAATCGTGGTCTTGCCGCGTTAAGAAATGAGTATATGTTGAGGACCTTGGATGGTGGTTTGAACTGGGATACAATACCCGTAAACGTTCCTGGAGCTATAACATCAGTAGTAATGGTAAATGACACGCTCTGCTATGGAGGATACGAAGATCCAAATTCTCAAGGTTTTGGAATCTTAAAGTCTATTGACGGAGGTTTAACTTGGACGCAAGATGTGAACTCTGCAACTTTTTACTATCCAACTTATCTGTGCGTTGAAGCCGCTTCTAATGGAGATATTTACTCAGGAGGTTTTTCATCGAACAGCCCCGGAGGATTGATTTTTGAATCTACGAATGGAACTAGCTGGGATTATCAAGATGTAGAGCAACCGATTAATGATATGACATCTTGCGGTTCAGACATTACGTTTGGAGTCGGAGATAGTGGATACTTGGTGGTGAACACACCCGTTTCAGAATTGAGTGTAGACGACTTGCAATTGATAGACTTTGAAGTATATCCTAATCCGTTTCAACAAGAGTTCATGGTTAACAACTCAGCTAATGAGAAATTGGAAGCAACGCTGCTCGACGCTTCTGGCCGAAGTGTGAAAACTATGTATCTGGAGTTAGGCGATAACACCGTCAATTGCGAAGGATTGAAAAATGGAATGTATTTTCTTCAGCTTATTCAGGGAGATACACGAATAGTAGAATGTATTATCAAACAGTAATTCCTCTCCAAAATTACAGTTTCTTCAAAGGGAGGCATTTTGAAAGAATGCCTCTTTTTCATTTTAATGTCGATTTCCGATGCTGAATATTTGATAGGAATCAGGAAATAAAAAAAGCATTTTCTGTAAGTATTGCGTAACTTCTTCGACAGATATCCTGAAGAGATCATTACTATGAAAACAACACTAATTGTACTGGCACTTACCATGTGCTCATTCAGTTTTTCACAAGGACTTATTGACGGTTACTTTAAAGGAAAAGGGAATATTGATATTGCTACATCCGGTTTTTTTCAAACGACACGCAATTATTTTGCAGGTGGAGTGGAAGTCTCACTTTCCAATCCTCCATTTGCTGGAAACGGAGTAAGAAAGTTCAATAGCGTCGGTCTCTTTGCAGAATACGGAATTACCGACAAGTGGGATGTAATCGTCAATGCACCCTTCATCAACGGGTCCTTTCAGGATGGATCGATAGCGACCAAATACCAATTACTAAAAACGAAAGTTTCAGGAAGAGATTTTAGTGTTCTTCCAGCCTTACAAGTGTCATTTCCCTTAACAGATTATCCAACGGAAAATTTGGAGGCGATAGGTCAGCGAGCAACACTCATTTCCCCAAGAATCGTGGTTCAGCACTCCTTGCCGAAGGGATTATTTATTCAAGCTCAAACAGGATATAACTATGCATTGGATCCTGTGGCATCTTCGGTATCCGCTTCGGTTAAGCTTGGAGGTTCTTTCGGGAAATTCTACACGGATATATGGTATGATTTCCAACGTTCTTTTGGTGACAAGAACTTTCTGTCTTCGGACCCACCGTTCAGTTCATTTAGGGAGTTAGCAGTTGGCTTCAAACGCATTGGAGGCGTCATTTACTATGGTATCAACGATACATTCGGCGTATTTGCTAACGCGTCTTACATCTTTGACGGAAGAAATTCCTACAAGATATACGGTGTTGGAGGAGGGCTGGTCATAAAATTGCACCTCAACGATTAATAGTTCGTCCCTGAAAATTGGATTTTTATCAAAATGAACAGTTATTAATTTTCCTCAGTGGATTTCCCATCCGCATAGCACTTGAGACAAGCAAGGAAAAATAAATAGCTAGATTTGTGTAAGTTATAAGTCACATAGTCGACTTATATCCTATAAATAATTTTATACTATGAAGACGACATTACTTATTCTTGCACTTACCACGTGCACATTCAGTTTTTCGCAAGGACTCATCGACGGATATTTCAAAGGAAAGGGAAACATCGATATTGCTTTATCTGGATTTACTCAAACGGCAAAGAGTTATTTCGCAGGTGAAACTGAAGTTGTATTGGGAGGGCCCCTGGGATCAACGATCTTTCCGGAAAGTGAAAAGACCTTCAACAGTCTTGGTCTCTTTGCAGAGTATGGTATCACAGATAAATGGGATGTGATCATTAATGCTCCATTCATTAATCAAGTTTTTCAAGATGGATCGATAGCAACGAAATATGAAGCTGTAAAAACGAAAGTAGGGGGTAGAGATTTTAGCGTTATTCCCGCTTTGCAAGTATCTTTCCCGCTTTCTGACTATGAGACAGAAAATCTAAATTCTGTTGGACAAAAAGCTACATTGATTTCACCAAAAGTTGTAGTTCAACATAATCTACCAGGAGGATTATTTATACAAGCACAAACAGGATATAATTATGCATTAGATCCAGTAGCATCTTCAGTTGGAGCTTCAGTGAAACTTGGAGGGTCTTTTGGAAAGTTTTATGTAGACGCATGGTATAATTTCCAGCACGGTTTCGGTGATAAAGACTTTTTAACACCACCTGCGGTTTCATTTAGAGAATATACGGTAAGCTTTCAGCAGTTCGGAGGAGTAGTGTATTACGGTATTACTGATATGTTCGGGATTTTCGCGAATGCATCTTTCATATTTGATGGAAGAAATGCATACAAAATGCCTGGATTCGGAGGAGGCCTTGTAGTGAAACTGCACCTCAACGATTAGATCAAAGATTAAGCATATTAACACTAAAAACCCTCATCATTCCGATAGCTATCGGAATGATGAGGGTTTTTAGTTAGTACCGATATGTACCATTCTTTAAGGAATTCCGCAGAGATGGTGGATCAATGACAAAACCTGTGGATCTAGAGCCCTAAGCATTTAGTATTCCGAAAATGAAAAACAGAATCTAGGATGTTATCCGCGCCTATTTTAAGGAGTGAAGAAATCGAATTGAAACGAGCTAGTGTTTGAGAAAGCGTGAAGATGGATATCGGAACGA
>JBGCDF010000209.1:0-4936 GCA_045105095.1 Crocinitomicaceae bacterium
TGAATACGATCACGTAGAAGGGGTACTGTTTACGGATAGAATCTCTCCCTTGAAAAAGCGTCTGTTAACGAAGCGTTTAACGAATATTTCTAAAGGAATTGTGAGTATTAGCTACCGCATGAAATTCCCTTTGAAGAAAAAACAACGAACATAATAGTATCTAGGATGAAGTATTTGTTAGGAATAATTACGATTGCCGCACTCGTTGTGAGTTGCGGAGGAGAAGACGATAAAAATGGAAAGGGAGACGGTGAGTTTTACTCTACAGAGGTCCCTGAAGCGGATGTGCTGAGAGTTGGCATCAAACAATTGGAAGATTCCTTAATGAAGATTTCTCAGGATAAGAACACTGATTACAAATTGACAAATCTTGTGCAACAGGCATGCATCGAGAAATTGAAACTAATGTATCAAGCATACCCTAAGGATAAAGATGCGGCATTATCCATGCACAAAGTATCCATGATGTACTCTGCCATGGGCGTTTCTGATTTGTCCGTAAAATATGGTGATTCGCTAATCGAACAGTACCCAAAATATAAAGACCGTTGGTTGGTGTTGCAGAGTAACGCGATGTATTATGACATGGAAGCACAACCTCGTGACAAAGACAAAGTTCGCTTTTACCTAGAAAAATTGCTCAAGGAATATCCGAATTTAGAACCGGAAATTCTGGATCAATCGAAATCACGTCTTGAAACAATCGATTTAACATTTGAAGAATTGATCAAACAGCAGAACCAGCCTAGCTAAGGCGCTGTTAACGATGTGTTAAAAATATGGGCACTTTAAAAAGTTGCACTATATTTGTTTGAAAACAGTAGATAAATTAAACACCTATAAAAAGATGAAAAAAGTACTATTCTCCTTAATGATGGTTTTCGCAGCAGGATCTATGTCTGTAGCTGTAGCTCAAGAAACAGAAGCAGAAGTTGTAGCAGATGGAGCGAAAATTGAATTTGCAAAAGAAACACACGATTACGGAACCTTGAAATACGGAGGTAATGGACAGTGTACATTCGAATTTACGAACAACGGAACTGAGCCTTTGATTATTCAAAATGCAAAAGGATCATGTGGATGTACTGTTCCTTCATGGCCGAAAGAGCCACTTGCACCAGGGAAAACTGCTTCAATGACTGTTAAATACGACACGAAGCGTCCAGGAGCAATTAACAAGAGTGTTACAATTACTTCTAATGCAGTGAATACACCAGTAAAAGTTATTCGTATCAAAGGAAACATTGAACCAAAACCAACTTCAGGAGCGCCAATTAACAATTCTGGTGCACCGGCAAATAACTAAATGAGGCTATTTTTCGCGATCATAATTATAGCATTGAATTCCGCCCTTGGCTTCGGTCAAGTGGCGGAATTTAGTATAGACAAGTCTGTGCACAAATTCCCTGAAACAATGCAAGGGGTGCAGTTGAGTCATGACTATGTGATCACGAATACCGGAGATGAGCCCTTAATCATCTCTGATTACAAGGTTGGTTGCACTTGCACTAAAGCAATTCTACCGGAGGAACCCATCCAACCAGGTGAAGCATTTCCGCTAACCGTTACCTTCGATACTAACGAAAAATACTACTATCAGGATCGTACCATTATCCTTGTTGCCAATACCAAAAAGAAAATGCACAAGATTCGATTCAAAGTGAAAGTGGTCCCAAATGAGTAAACCTCAACTCTATATTTTATCTGATATTTTTGGTAGTTCCGAAAAAGAATGGATGAAGGAGTACGTGAGAGAATTATCCCCATTTTTTGAAATTACCTCGTTTGATAGCCGTGAGTTGGCAGGAATTCATACACTTCCACAAAGCGAAGTACATGCTGAGTTTGTGAATGGTGGAATCGATTCTGCTGTTGAAAATCTTCACAAGATTTGGAGCGTGCCTGACGCAATCCTTGGATTTAGCGTTGGAGGAACCATTGCGTGGAAGTACGCTCAGCAAATCCCCAATCTACGATTGTATCTCATCTCTGCAACACGCATTCGAAATGAAGAGGTACAACCACCGTGTTCGGTACACCTGTACTTTGGAGAGCTCGAGGAACATGGGCCAAAAAGAGAATGGTTTGAAAACCATGATTTAATTCCAATTGTGATTAAAGCGGAGGGGCATGAATGCTATAAAGTCAATCATTTAATTCAACAGATTCGCGTGAATCTTCTTGAAGATTTCCAACTCCTTCAAAAATGATTTCAGTTTTTTATCGGAAATTTTAAAAAATGGAATCATCTTTGTATTTAACACTACAAATCAGAAAACAGAGATTATGAAAAAGTCAATCTTATCCCTATTAGTACTCGCTTTTGTCGCGATGACGTCGAATGTTATGGCACAGGAAATTCGCGAAGGAGCTGTGATAGAATTCGAAAAAGATGTTCACGATTACGGTGACGTTGCCTACAAAGGAAATGGAACATATTCTTTTGTCTTTACAAATACAGGAAGTGAGCCTCTAATGATTTCAAATGCAAAAGGATCATGTGGTTGTACGGTACCTTCTTGGCCGAAAGAACCAATCGCACCCGGAGCATCTTCAAAGATTGATGTGACGTATGATACAAAACGTGTTGGAGCAATCAGCAAAAGCGTTACTCTTACTTCGAACGCTGTGAATACTCCAATGAAAGTACTTCGAATCAAAGGAACTGTTTTGCCACAAGAGCAAGTTTCTGAACCAGCACCACCAGCATTAGAGGCAGCTGTTAAAGATGCTGTCGAGGAGGTAGAGGTTGTTGAAGAGCAGATCGTTCTCACGAAAAAGCAAATGAAGGCCGCTAAAAAAGCTGAAAAGAAACGTTTGAGAAAGATGAAGAAAGAAGCAAAGCGTGCATCAAAAAAAAAGACACTAGAAGCTAGGAAAGCGAAAGTATAAAAGAACTACGTCAATTTGACCTCTGAATCCACGTTGATTCCGATTGTTTTCGGTACAACGTGGATTTTTTGTTTCTCATAATTTGAAATGTTTTCGTTAAGGGATAAGGCCTTTCAATTATCGATATTTATGGAATCTCTGATTTAATGCATCCTTATGATGAGAAACCTCTATGAAATCTATTTTACTCGTTATCATTTGTTGCTTGTGTGGCTATGCATCCTCACAGGATACCCTCTTTCAAGAAATTGAGAACGTAGAGATACATGCGTCTAAGGAAAAGGAAATCGTCTTTGGTGACTCCAAACATTATGTGTTAGATTTTTACGTTGGTTCGAAAGGAAAGTTTTTACTACTCAAAAGACGAAAATCATACCTTGTCTGTTCGTTAGATGATGAGTTAAACATCGAAAGTCATTTACAGCTTGAATTTAAGCCGCAAAAACTATTTGCCGATTGCTTGGGATTCTTGCATGTTCTCAGTAGTGATAGTATGTATCAGATTGAAATAGTTGAGAATAAACTAATCATCTACGAAACCTCCCCAATCTCATTGTACCATGCATTTTTTGAGAATTGTATAACAAGTAATCGTTCTCAGTTGGTGGTTAAGCATCTGGAAGAGTTCAATCAAACTACCGTATTCACGGGTATCAACAGAACCAACAATCAACGAAATGAGCTTTATCGAGTGGAAGATCCAATGTTAGTACATAGCGCACAGGATACATACGACTCCCTCATGTTTTATGATCCAGGTGATCTTGCAATTATGGGGGGAATAAAGGGGTATGATCTGGAATTCACTTACTACTACGATTTCATACATCATCATAAGCAAGAGCTTAATTTCTTCGAACAAATAGTGACCTTGCCAGATTACATACCTGTTTTTTCAATGGATGATACCACTGTCATTTTTGACTACATGAATGAGCAGGTCGTTTTGCTTGATGATGGAGGTCAAGTCCAGAAAGCACATCCAATTTCATTCGACACGGGACGCCAAATCCTTTTTGACCAAGGGACACACCAATTTTACGCTGCATTCATAGATAAAGGTGCACAGGTTTACGGTCATCTTTCAACAACTGATTTTGAATTGGAGAGTGAAACGAAGATCTCCAAACAGGCTCATATTCCGAAAGCAATTATTTATGGTGACATGATTTACTATCTCGGAAAATTGTCGATGAGCGATAACCTGAATAAGCTGTTTCGCCAGAGAGTCAAACGCTGATTTCTTAAATACTTGTTACAGGGTGGTTAAAGCTTTGTTAAGGCTGTTAATGGCTTGTTAAGGAACTTTCTAGTTCGCTTTTGATCACTTAGTTTGGTCTTAAATATTTAAAAACAATCTTATGAAAAAGTTAATTTCTTCAGCAGTTGCAATTCTAGCAATGCTAACAATTTCGTTCAACTCTTCTGCTCAGGATGTAGCAGTTGAATCAGGTGCAAAAATTTCCTTCGGAAAGGAAATGCATGATTACGGTGAAGTGAAATACGGAGGTGATGGTTATTGTACATTCATCTTCGAAAACACAGGGAACGAGCCCTTAATTCTTGGGGATGTCAAAGGTTCATGTAGTTGTACAGTTCCTGAGTGGCCAAAAGATCCAATTGCACCAGGTGAAACAGGAGAGTTGAAAGTAAAGTATAACACGAAAAAACCAGGTGCGATCAACAAAAGCGTAACGATTAAATCGAACGCTATAAATACCCCTGTGAAAGTCATTAAAATCAAAGGGAACGTAAACCCAAAACCCGTTTCAGGAACTCCTGTTGCTACCTCAGGAGCTCCAGTGAAATAATTCAAGTTTAAATAGTTCAATTTAGCGTAAGCGCACGTTCTTCATTAGCAAGGATGTGTGCTTTTTTCGTTCATACAATCCAACAATCCAACAATCCAACAATCCAACAATCCAACAATCCAACACCGCCAAGAAAAAGCACTGCTTTTGAAAGTGAATAGAAGTTCACCTAACGCGCAGCGAATCCAACAATCCCTTGCAGTGAGCCTGTCGAACTGAACCAATCCAACAAT
>JBGCDF010000210.1:0-9159 GCA_045105095.1 Crocinitomicaceae bacterium
ATGTAGCGAATACCTACGACATGGCTTCTATCTTCTTCAACTTTGGAACGGACGGAGCAACAGCAGGTGCACAAACCTATTACTTCGATGATGTAAACTTTGGACAGCCGGTTGTGTCACTTTCTCAAATTGATCTTCCTGTAACGTTTGAAGACCCAACAATTGATTACACAATGACAGATTTCGGTGGGAACGCATCAGTAATGGTAGTTGATCCAACCGATCCAACGAACACGGTTATGGAAGTTGAGAAAACGGCCGCTGCTCAATTGTGGGCAGGAACTACGATTTCTACTCCATTAGGGTTTGCCAATGCGATTCCATTCGCAGTGAACGACTCAATAATGACAGTTAGAGTTTGGTCGCCAACTGCGAATACTCCTATTCGATTGAAAGTAGAAGATCACACTGATCCAACAATATCGTGTGAAACTGAAACAAACACAACAGTTGCAGGTGGATGGGAAACGTTGACATTCAACTTCAACAACGAAGTTGCGGGAACAGCAGCAATGGATGTAGCGAATACCTACGACATGGCTTCTATCTTCTTCAACTTTGGAACGGACGGAGCAACAGCAGGTGCACAAACGTATTACTTCGATGATGTAAACTTTGGACAGCCGGTTGTGTCACTTTCTCAAATTGATCTTCCTGTGACGTTTGAAGATGCTACAGTTGATTACACCATGACGGATTTCGGTGGAAACGCCTCAGTAATGGTGGTTGATCCAACCGATCCAACGAATACAGTAATGCAAACGGAAAAAACGGCTGCAGCACAAACATGGGCAGGAACTACAATTTGTACTCCAGCAGGTATGGCATCAGCAGTGCCATTTACAGCAACGGAAACACAAATAACCGTTCGCGTTTGGTCTCCAACTGCGAATACTACTATTCGATTGAAAGTGGAAGATCATACAGATCCGACTATCACGTGTGAGACTGAAACCACTACAACTATGGCAGGTGCCTGGGAAACATTGGTTTTTGACTTCGCCAATGAAGTGGCAGGTACTCCGGCATTGGACCTTGTTAATTCGTACGACATGGCTTCGATCTTCTTCAACTTTGGAGTTGACGGAGCGACCGCAGGAGCGCAAACATATTACTTCGATGATGTAATCTTTGGAGGAATTGTAAACCCATTGGATCAAATTGATATGCCCGTAACATTTGAAGATCCAAACGTGGATTACACAATGTCGGATTTTGGTGGAAACGCATCGGTTATGGTTACGGATCCAACAGACCCTACGAACACAGTAATGGAAGTTGAAAAAACAGCAGCGGCTCAAACATGGGCAGGAACTAGTATCGGAACATCTGCTGGATTTGTTACGGATATCGCTTTCTCTGCAACTGAAACATTCATCTCAGTTAGAGTTTGGTCGCCAACGGCAGGAACACCTATTCGTTTGAAAGTGGAAAACTCAGCAGACAACACACAAACGTGTGAGACAGAGTTGATGACTTCAGTAGTAGCGGATTGGGAAACACTCGTGTTTGATTTCTCAAATGAAGTGGCTGGAACACCTACATTGACTGACGGTCTTGCCAATGGATGGACCTACGACTTGGCGTCGATTTTCTTCAACTTTGGAACAGACGGAGCTACAGCAGGAGCCCAGACATACTTCTTCGATGATGTCATGTTCGGAGATCCTTTCGCAGGAATTGAAGATTTGGAAATCGCTGGATTAAGCGTTTATCCTAACCCGAGTTCTGATGAGTGGACGATTCTTTCTGAATTAGCCGACATCAATGAAGTAACAGTCTACAGTCTTCGTGGAGAAATTATAATAGAAACATCGGTTGACGGAAACTCAATTGCAATTGACGCTACTGAGCTCGTATCAGGAGTGTACCTCGCATACGTTTCAACAAACCAAGGAACAAGCATAATTAGAATGGTCAAGCAATAATTGGCTTGGTTTAATACAGCAAAGCGCGGTACGTTAATATGTATCGCGCTTTTTTTGTGCCCTGACTCCAAGAGTTCCCACCCGTGAACAAGATTGTTAATAATTCAAACACGCTTTAATTCATCTACTTTAAAATGTGACGCATATTTGTACGAAAAAAGCTGTATGCTGGAGTTTTTTCCAAAGTTTGATCTTTACGAACCTATCACCTACGTATTTTTCACGTTCTGTTTCTTCGCATTCATACAGTTGATTTACGTGCTTTTCATTTTTGGGAAATTGGCCTTCCACCGTATCAAAAAAGAGAAAAATGGCAACGGAACTCCTGGATTAAGTGTGATCCTTGCCGCAAGAAATGAGTCGGAAAACTTATATAAATTCCTCCCCTTCATTCTGGAGCAAGACTACCCGAACTTTGAAGTAATTGTAGTGAACCATCAATCTGTTGATGATTCCAAATATGTTCTGGATGCTTATCAGCAACAATATCGGAATCTTAGGGTGATTACAATTGAGCGCAACAAACATCTGAAGTATGGAAAAAAACTTCCACTAACACTTGGGATTAAAGCTGCGAGCAATGAGCACCTTATCTTGACTGATGCCGATTGTAAACCGAATTCTAATCAATGGCTCTACAGCATGGCCGCTCGTTTTTCGGACAAAAAGAAAATTGTTTTGGGCTACGGCCCTGTTTATCGACGAAAGGGCTTCGCGAATCGACTTATGCGCTTTGATACCGCGTGGATCGGTATGAGTTACCTCTCAATGGCAAAAGCACGTTTTCCTTACATGGGAATCGGTCGAAACCTAGCATACACAAAAGAAACATTTGAGAGTGTCAGCGGGTTTAAATCGCACTATTCACTTGCATCTGGCGATGACGATTTATTCATCCAAGAAGCAGCCAAAAAAAACAACTATTCCATCAACATTGAACCTGAATCCTTTTGCTATTCAAAAGCACCCAAAACGCTTAAAAAATGGACGCGCCAGAAGGCTAGACATTACACTACAGCTAGCAAATACAAGGTTATTAAAAAACTGCTGTTAGGAATCTACCCACTCAGCCTGCTTTTCATGCTGATTTCCTTCGTTTCTTTGTGTTTAGTATACGAATATCTTTGGATTACTCTGGCTATTTTTGTTTTCTTACTAATCGTTAAGTGGGTTGTTTTCGGCAAGGCATTTCGAAAAATCAAGGAAAACTCATTTGTCGCATGGTTACCTCTATGGGACATCTTTTACGCTATTTGGACTCCAATCATGTTCTACACAGTGAGTAAAACAGAAGCGGACAAATGGTAAAAAATCAAGATCATCTCTCAGATAAAGCAAAAAAAGACCTCGAATTGGTTCAAGCTGCAATTGAAGGAGATCAGATGGCATACGGTGAGTTAATGGACCGTTACCGTGAATCGATTTATTACATGATGCTGAAGATGGTTAAGAATACCGATGATGCTGACGATCTAACGATAGAAGCATTCGGAAAAGCCTTTAACCGTTTAAAGCAATACTCACCCAACTACGCTTTCAGCACATGGCTCTTCAAAATTGCCTCGAATAACTGTATCGATTTCATTAGAAAGAAACGCATCAAAGTAACTTCGATGGATTCTGGAATTACCAGTAATGATGGTGAGACGATCTACATTGACGCGAAAAGTAATTCTCTCGACCCTGAAGAAACGATCATGAAAAAGCAAAAGGTGATGCACATGCGCACCTTGGTAAGCAAATTAAAGCCACGCTACAGAATTCTGGTTGAAAAACGCTACTTCGAAGAATTGAGCTACGAAGAAATATCTTTGGAACTTGGCCTTCCTCTTGGGACGGTGAAAGCTCAATTATTCAGAGCACGTGATTTCCTCTCAAACATGATCGAGAACACGAAAGACACGATCTAATCATGAATGGTATCGACCTCGTATTTAAGTACTTTCCCAATCTCAGCGATGAGCAGAAGGAACAGTTCGAACGTTTGGAAGCATTGTACACGGAATGGAATGCTCAAATAAATGTCATCTCACGAAAAGACACAGATAACTTTTACGAACGTCATGTACTCCACTCTTTGGCTATAGCTAAGGTGATAGAGTTCAAAGCCGGAAGTAAAATCCTTGACGTTGGAACAGGTGGCGGATTCCCAGGTATTCCTCTTGCGATTCTTTTCCCTAAATCTAACTTCCTTTTAGTTGATTCCATTGGGAAGAAGATTAAAGTCGTAAAAGAAGTAGCCGAAGCGCTTGAATTGAACAATGTTCGCGCAGAACACGAACGTGCAGAAAATATCAAAGAGCAGTTCGATTTCATCGTGAGCAGAGCCGTTACTGCCATGCCGAAGTTCTTACTTTGGACGAAGGGTAAATTCCTCAAGGAGAACAAAAACTCGTTTAAGAATGGCATCCTCTACCTCAAGGGGGGTGATTTATCCGAGGAAATGGCAACAGTGAAGAAAGCTGTTCAATACTTTGACTTACCGGACTTCTATTCTGAAGACTTCTTTGAAACGAAGAAGGTGGTGTATGTGAGGAACTAGGGCTTCGGCTCCGCTCAGCCCTCGAACGTTTCCAAGACAAGATCAGGTGATAATAATTAACCTTTGTACTTTTTAAATTCAGTTTGATCATCGGGCCACACTTGTGGGCTGAGCGGAGTCGAAGCCCAACTCTCGAAGTGTGTGTGTGAAAGCAGTGCGAGTGCGAGGATTGACTAATCGACCTTATACTTCTTAAAAAACGCATCCCAATCCCAGATGAAATTCTCCATCAATTCGTCCATTCGTTTCAAGAATAATGGATTCGGCACCTGCATTCTTCTGAAGTACTCGTCCTGAAAGTTGTACAGCGTATACTTGTCGAAGATTGTTTTTGACATTGCGTACACGACATTCTTTGAAGGATGGTTCAAGCGATTCATCAAGTGACGATAATCTTTCACGAGTGATTTAAACTCGAAAACGCTCATTCCATATGCCTTGGCTAGCTTATCGAAAATCAGGCGCTCAACTTCAAACGCTTGCTCACCATCAAACGTACTTTCCAACAAATTCATGTTTCCGATCAGGACAATCAATGAAAACTCATGATGATCTTGTGGATCAACAGTCGGCTGAAGCGAAAAAGAAGGATCCTCATTGATGAACTCAGCAACAATTGGGAAGCCGTTCTGAGTAGCATCAAATAAGCCATTGATAAACACATTTGCGAGCTTATCACTACTTACTTTCTTTTTAAGAATCGAACCAAACATATTGTTGAGGTTGAGAGTATTATCGTTTGTTAACACCAAAGGTACATACTATTAATGCAGTGTTATCAACATAAGTTTTTAGGTTTTCAACATCTTTTTCCACAAGAACGGTTATTTGGTTCTCATCCTTCTATTGGACGCTTCAACTACCGAATTGGTCGTTTCATACCATTTTATTGAACCAAATGCCCTTACGATTTGTACTTTTATACTGTATATACTGATTGCAAATTTATGAAGCGAAGTCAACTCATTTTACTCGCCATTTTCGTAGTTATTTCAGGCGTTATCTACATGGCGCTCGCAAACAATAAGAAAGACGTTGTAAAAGAACTAAAACCAGAAGAAAAGACTGTCTATGTCCCGATTCGAAAGATCCAAAATAAAATGAGGACTGTCTCAATGGAATCCTACGGGCAGGTAAACCCGAATGTTGAAATCAATATTTCCTTTGAAGTACAAGGGAAATTAATTCGAGGTGCAGTGAACATGAAACCAGGAATGAAGTTTCGAAAAGGACAGTTACTGTATCGCCTTAATAATGCTGACGCACTGTATAATTTGAAAGCCAGAAAATCAGCATTGACTACCATCGTTGTGGCATCACTACCTGATATTGAACTGGATTTCCCGCAAGAAAGACAAAAGTGGATTGACTTTTTGGAGGGCTTAAATCCAGACGGCAAATCGCTGCCTGAATTTCCCGAAACGGGATCAACCAAAGAGAGTCTGTTTATTGTTAGCAGAAACATCATGACGGAGTACTACTCACTCAAAAGTTTAGAAGAACAACTCAAGAAGTACGCGTATTATGCTCCTTTCAGTGGAACCGTAATTGCTGTAAATTCTGAACCTGGGGCTATTGCTAGTCCAGGAATGGTCATTGCGCGAATTGCCAAGACAGGCGACTTCGAGGTAAAGATTCCGATAGCAATGGAAGATCTCGAGAAATTCAAGAGCCAGAAATCAGCGAACTTTGAAGACACGAAAGGACAATTCATCGGAACAGGAAAAATTATTAGAATCTCTGATGTGGTGAATCAGCAAACGCAATCTGTCGATGTGTACTACTCGATCAAAGCAGAAAAAGGAAATCGAATTTACAACGGAATGTTTTTAACCGTTACCATTCCTGAAGAGGAAACTAAAAAGGTCATGGCAATTCCTCGCGCAGCCATGGACAAAGGACAAGTAACACTTCTGGAAGATGGAGAAATGATCAAACGTCAAGTACTTCAAGTTGGCGAAGTTCCCGACTCACTTTTTGTTACTGGACTGAATGATGGAGAGCAATTGGTTCTGGAAAAACTGGACAAGGTTGACCCAGATAAAAAATACATTGGAATCAAACGATAAGCATGAGAAAGGTTATTGAATTTTTCCTGAAAAGACCCGTCTGGGGAAACGCAGCGATCGCAGTTGTGCTCATGTTCGGTTTGTTCTCGGTGTTTACCATGCAACGGTCATTCTTCCCTGAACTCGACCCGAATACTGTCAGCGTCAGCGTCCTCTATCCTGGTGCATCTCCTTCTGAAATGGAAGAGGGTGTAACGATCAAGATTGAGCAAGCGGTTAAAGGGCTCGAAGGAATCGAAAAGGTCAACTCGACCTCTATTGAGAATATGTCGCAAATTACGATACAAGCTTATCCCGATGTAGACATGGAAGAGCTGCTGAATGAAATTGAAAATGCTGTCAGCTCCATTAATTCATTCCCTCAGGGTGCCGAACGTCCAATTGTCAATTTGAATAAGTCGCGGGGAATGGCGAGTATTGTAGCGTTTGTGGGAGTATCGGGAAAAGCAGATTCGACCAATATTACGCAGCTCACCGACATGGCTACCAAGATCGAACGGGATTTATTGAATACGAAAGTGATCACACAAATCACCATGACAGGATTCCCAGAAAAGGAAATTTCGATCAATACCAGTGAACAAGATTTATTGCGCTATAATCTGTCCTTCCAGGAAGTGGCGATTGCCGTTGGGACAAGAAACATTGATATCACCACAGGAATCATTCGTGGAGGTGTTGAGGAGATGAACGTGCGCTCGAACAACCGTGTAACGAGCAAAGCAGAGATCGAGAAAATTGTCGTCAGAACGACTCCGAACGGAGAAAAAATTACCATTGGTGATGTTGCTGATGTTCAAATCGGATTTTCTGAATCATCGCAGGATGCAAAGTATAACGGCATGCCCTGTGTTCAGTTCCAAATTGAAAAAACAGCGGAGCAAGACATCAAAGATATCACGGAACAACTACGCGAATACCAGGAGGAATTCAACGAAAAGCAGGCAGATTTCAGCTTTGACATTTACTATGAGTTCAACAGTATGTTGAACGACCGTATCGACCTGCTTTCCAGCAATGGATTAATGGGATTGATTCTCGTTTTACTCTTCCTTGGACTTTTCCTCAACCTCAAGCTCTCTGCATGGGTGGCATTCGGAATTCCATTCTCCTTCCTAGGAATGTTCATTTTCGGATTGCCTTACGGGATGTCCATCAATATGATTTCCCTATTTGGAATGATCCTCGTGGTAGGGATTTTAGTAGATGATGGAATCGTAATCGCGGAGAACATTTACACTCACTTCGAAAGAGGAAAGTCGGCAAGAAAAGCAGCTTTGGATGGTACAATGGAAGTATTGCCTTCGGTTTTCTCCTCCGTCTTGACAACCATTGTAGCCTTTAGCATCCTCCTCTTTGTCGAAGGAATGGAAATGATGCAGGAGATGGCCTTCGTCGTGATTGCCTGTCTGGCATTTTCACTCTTTGAGGCATTCATCATTCTTCCTGCTCACCTTGGACACGACAATGTCTTAAAGGATGAAAAAAATAAAGTACATGAATGGAGTTACCTAAAAGGAGGAATTTTCATGGCTGTTGGAGTGATCTTCATGTACCTCTCTACTTTCCTGATTCCTTCTGGTGATGTTTCCTTTGGAATCTACCTCTTCCCTGTTGCGATGATTTTTGTCGGGATTTTTGTTTTCCTTGCAGGATATTCAAAATCTCCAATTGAGTTGAAAGTAAGAGGTTCCGCAGACCGCGCAATCAAGTACATCCGTGACAATTGGTTCAAAGCAGCAACCGAAAATATTATTGGAACAAAAGGTCCGTGGTACATTGCTGGATTCCTGTTCCCGCTTGTATTCGTCGTTCTTATTATCGTATTGATGTCAACCAAAGTCATTGGATTTACATTCTTCCCTGATATCCAACCTGACTTCGTGAACATTGAAGCGGTATACATGCCGGGGGATAATAAAGCCAAATCGGACAAATTCATTGCGAGTGCCACTGAAATCCTCATGGAGGAAAATCAACGAATCATTGATGAATCAGGTGACACACTCCTCTCCTACTTCTCGAGTAATGTTGGGTTTGCTCAAAACCTCGGACAGGTCGGAAATCACGCGAGTGGATTAATGGTATTCTTTGATGCCGAAAACTCGGAAACTCCGCTTGACACATTAACGAATCGAATCATTCGAAGATTGGAAAAATCCCCAGAAGCGAAGTTAGCACAAGAAACTTTCGTTGGAGGATTCAATCGCTTTGGGAAAGAAATTGAACTCGGGTTTACTTCAGAAAACGAAAAGAGTTTGGAGGGAGCGCGCGACATGTTTAAAGCCGAGTTGGCAAAAGTTGATGGTGTGATTAACATCAAAGACAACATGCCTCCAGGTAAAAAAGAAGTGTATCTGACCATGCGTCCTCAAGCGGATATGATCGGTATTACTAAAAGTGAGGTGCTAACGCAAGTACGACAAGGATTCTTTGGGCAGGAAGCTCAGCGTGTCATCATCGGAACGGACGAGGTGAAAATTTGGGTACGTTATCCCAAAGGGGATCGAAATTCTCTCTCTGACCTTGAAAACATGAAGGTGAAATCCATTCAAGGAGTAGCAGTTCCGCTAAAGGAAATCTGTGATTTCACGATTGGAAGAGCGCCTGAGGCATTGAA
>JBGCDF010000211.1:0-10083 GCA_045105095.1 Crocinitomicaceae bacterium
TTGCGTATGACCAGCAACCATGTGTGTATCAACAGTTGTGCAACAGGCACAAAACCTAGGCACCATGCGGGTTTCAGCTTCGAGAAATCAATTTCAGTTTAGTAAATCTATTTGTAACTTCGAAATCAAAACTTTGGTAAAAAGCCGCACGTTGCCTAGCTCAGTACCGTCATGTGTAATGTGACTTATTGTGGACAATGATTCTATAAAAATTGACATATGTGGGCTAACAAATCGATTTTATGGTCATTCCCAATCATAGCCGGAATAGCGTTGGGGGTTTTAGGATATTCCTTTCAAGTTTGGACTACAAATATCCCTGAAATTTTTATTGAATACTGGTTCGGTCCAGAAAACCTTACTTTAGTATTCACTATAACAGCACTAATTTTTCTTGTTTATGTGACTTTTTTAATCATCTGGCTTGGCAATAAGAACATCAGCAGATTATTGAAAATTTGGATGTTGTTAGGCATGTTCGTCATAGCGGTAATTTCAACATTGACCTTATCATATACTCAACGCTTTCGAAGCAAAAATTTAGAGCTAGAGTTTGAAAAAGAAAAGACGAATCAACAAAATATAAATAATTGGGATTTATAGAATTCTACAGTTGGCGCGAACTCGAAACTACAACTGCAAAGGAAAATACCATCCAATTGAACATAAGCTGTCATTGGATGTACCCGAAACTAAATTTTCCAATGCGATCAATTTTAATTCTGATACTATTTTTTCAGATTGGACTCCCTTCAAGGGCTCAATGTCCTCACTTTCTAAATAGTGATTCTACCAATCGTTATTACATTTCTATTCACCCAAAACATCATAAATTTGACTTCGTAAAACATTTTGGAACAAGTGCTTTTTCATCTTCGTTAATTGACTCATCAAAATTTAACACGTTTGATCAAATTGAGGATAAGGACTCACTTAGTTCTACAATAAAACGTTATACGGACGGTATGGATACATTAAATCGCTCCCGTGCTAATTCTATTCCAAATGGAAAGTGGCGATTGTTATCAATCAGGGTAAGTGGTTCAAATTGTCCTGCAACTGCTCCTCGGACTCGTTTCCAAGACATCTATTATTTTAATTTGGAAAACAACTTATTTTCAAGTGCTCAACTTAAGCGCTCATTTAACAAAAAATCCGATTGGCATATAACTATTATTGGAGGCAAATATCTGATATTAAGTCGTGGAGACGAATACATCGGCAATAGCAGTTGGAGATGGGGAACAGGCTACATCTTTAGAGTAAAAGAAGAATAACTCAAATGGAAATAAAAGCAAAGTCATAAAAGCGCAATTGAAATAGTCGATTAAATAGAACTCCGTAAGACCTTAATCTAACAGCAACTCCAACTCTTCTTTTGAGAGCTTGATTGTAGCGATTCTATTAAAACTACTCATCACTGTTGCCTGCGTTAAAATCATCAAACCACCATCGGGTGTTTCTAGGAAATCGCATCCTTGCATGGGCACGCTCTCACCAATGTACTTGCTTGCCGCTAACTCTCCCGTTGTTTTCGAATAGAGACTCAAGACTAACTGATTGCTCTTTGTAGTTGCCAAATAAGCAGCGTACTCCGTTCCATTCACAGAAAGGTTTTTAATCAGAATTGGAGCCTCCGAATCCAACTCCGAAGCCCATACCGACGGAATTGATTCTGCTACATCGAGTGCGGTTGGAGAAAGTGACACATTCGGGTTGGTATAGATATCTGAGAACGAAAAGCGCGAAAGGGCAAATTGATTTCCACCCAGCGGCAACATAGCATTTAAGCCACCATCGAAAGCTGCTCCGCTGTACACGCCAGAAAAGTCCATACTCGCATCTAAAAAGACAGAAGAAAAGCTGTAATTATTAAACCCGTTAAACACGATATAATCGCTTTCAGGTGTTGTGGTAATAAAGAATGGAAAACGTTTCCCCGTATAATTGAGGTGATCAATAATTTCCAGTTCGACATCAACATAAATTTCGAGGTCCGCGGAGTCCACGACTTGATCCAGTGTTCCATTTAGTTCATAAACACCCGTGGACAAGATGTTTCGTTCATAATTCTGGATGTACACAGAATTCCCATTATCTGTCCACGCCAATGGATATAAAATCGAGGAGAATGGTTGATAAACACTCGCATTTTGAGCGCCCTCATCCACTTGCATAACATACGTAAACAACCCCACTGCATCCATGCACATGAAATAGACCGTACCGTTTTTCTCAATCAGGTTTGGTATTGCGCTAGTGAATTGTTCTGGAAGATCATACTCCCAAAGGAAATCTCCTAATTCGTTCGTTTTGAGTAAATGAATGCGATTCCCATCATAGGCACTCATAATGAGATATCCATTATCACTCGTTGTGGTCATTCCAAGCGGGAAATAATTCCTATTGATATCGCTGTGATCGTATACTTTGATGAAGGAGTCTTCTGGTTTAAATTCGTCGCTCTTGCATCCAGCAAAGAGAAATCCAACGAGAAGGATCAATGGAATTACTCTGACTACTATGTTTTTTTGGAATCGTATCATTTTCTTCTTCTATAACTTTTTCTTCTCAAGATATTCGAGGTAACGGAATTGCTAATTGGAACCGATAGGGAGAATTGTATGTTGTAATTGTTCAATTTCAACTGATCCAGCACGTCCAGGTACTTCAGTGCAAATCCGCTCAGGTCTGAATAACGCGTGTTATCTTCGACCATCTTCATAAAACCAAATCGGAAATTTGTTTCCACTCCGATCGTGACGAACTTCGTGTAGTAGTTAATTCCTGCTCCTACAGAAGCCCCCATATTGAATTTTCGAATGTTATCAGAAATGGAAACCAAAGCAGATGACGAAACCTGATTAGCCGTCTCTTCTCCATCAATTGTATTGTCGTAGTGAATAACCTTACTGGCCTGATGCCTGAAATCCATGAATAAACCACCTTGTGCAAAGGGTTTAAATTGTCCTTGGGTAAAATCATACCTTACCAGCAGCGGAAAGGAGAAATACGCGACTTTTTGCTGATGGTGCATCTCGCGATCAAAACTTTGTCCGGTGAGCGTATCGGCCCATGAATACGCTGTTTGGTAATTGAATCCCATCGTCTGATAACCAAATCCGAGCGAAGCGGATAGCACATTTGTGAAATTGTAGCTCCAACGAACCCCAAACTGCCGTCCTTTATTTTTTCCTCCTTTACCGTATTCTTTCTGAAGACTCTCGTCATCCTCAATCTCCCCTGCACTCAAAACACTGTATCGATCCGTGACCCTTGAAAAGGAATAGTTAAATCCTGCCAATACCTCGAAATACGATTTTTTGTTTTTGTTGACAGATAGTTGTCCGTATGAAAACTGAGCGCTGAGACTCATTAAGAGCACAAGAATGATGTGTGTGATTCCTCTCATTTTTGAATAATGACTTTTTTAGTAATTGATACCTTGTTTGTGACGAGTTTGAAGATATATGTTCCACTGTGAAATTGCGAAACGTCTACATCAACGCTGTGTTTTCCTTGATTGACATTTTTATCCACAACCTTCTTCAAAGAACGACCGGTTATATCGAGTACATCAATTTCTACGTGTCCTGCCTGATGTAAATAATACTCCACGGATGTTTCGTTTGAAGCTGGATTCGGATAGCAATTCATCCATAAATTCTCTTTGAATATTTCTGCAGTACTGAGTTCCTTACACTCGATGTAATCGATTCGATTATCAATATAGTCCTCAAATTTCACCTCATCAATTGCTGCGTTTGTTGCTCCGAACCAGTCTTTGACTACAGAACCGAACACCTGGCGGTAGTCGTATTGCATGGGTATGTTATTATTCTGAAGGTTTGTCAAATCTGGATTTTCACCGTACACTCCTGGGTTTAGGCATGTTCCAAACACCATCATTGGTGCGGCATTTCCATGGTCAGTTCCGTAACTAGCATTTGATGCTGCTCTTCGTCCGAATTCTGAATATGTCATGGCTAATACACGATCGGCAATCCCTAAATTTTGCAAATCATCGTAGAATGCTTTTACAGCTGATGAAATATGATACATCAACGCAGCGTGTTTTCCCATAGTTGTGTTACCTGTTTCCACTTGATCGGCATGTGTATCAAACCCTCCAATTCTGCACAGGAACACCTTCGTTCCGATTCCTCCGCTCAACAGACGTGCTATAATTTTCAGCTGCGGTGCTAGCGGATTATCCAAGTCATTCGCAGGAGCGATATATGGATACAAATCAGGATAAACCGTTGATGAGTTCGCTCCAGAATCATATACATCTTTCAATCGTTGCGCATATCCATTTGACTGCTGCTCCACTTGCATCATATATTCAATTTCATCTCCCGCATGTGTATTCGGATAATTCACTGGAGAGGCTACACCAACACTGTTGATCAAATTATAAAAGGCAGTTGGATTTTCAATAGACAAACCTGCTGGAATTCCTTGACTACGATGAAACGCCAGTGAAACTCCCGTTCCGATTTCTATAGCCAAGGGATCAGGCGTTGCTGCACTCGGGTAATTGATTGGATATCCGGGGTAATGGTGCTCCAGGTATCTTCCCATCCAACCAGAGTTTTCATACTGGTCGTAATCCACTCCCATGTGCCAGATATTTCTACTTCGAAAGTGTGAAGCGTTATTATTGGCGTAGGATACATTCTGAATGAGTGCCATGTGTCCATTGTCGTACATAGCCTTGGCTCCAGTCATGTCAGGATGTAATCCGACTTTTTGATTGTCAGGCAAGGTATTATCTAATGGAATGTATTGTCTCGGTCCTGTCTGTGGAATCGCAATGTTTGGTCGCAAGTTGTAATAGCTCCCATAATTATTCATTGGAATAACCATGTTGAGTCCATCGTTTCCTCCGTGCAGCTCAATGAGCACCACTACGCGGTCATTTAGACTTTTCATGGCAATATCATTAAGGAAACTTTTTTCCTGTGCCGCAAAAAGTGGAACTCCGTTGAGTTTAAGCAACATCCCTGTTCCCATTAAAGCTGTCAGTCGTGTGAATTCTCTTCTGTCCATAATACTTCGCTTAAAAGAGTTGATATTCGGGTGATTGCATAATGGATAACGCTAACTTTTCCAGTTGAATTCTCACATTCATATCATCACCAGAAGAGATGTAGCTGTTCCATTCGAACGTCCAGTTCGCAGCAGAAAGTTGATCGAGTAATACGTCGTTTTTAAAATAGTCGAACCGATCTTGTGTCAATTGAATTGGAATCATCCAAAAGGTCAATTCTTGCATCAATGAGTCGGAATCTGAAGGATTAGTACAATTATTTGCAACGAAATCGACGATGTCCAATTGCATTAAAATATCCCCCGCGCCATTGGTGAAACCTCCCAGTAAAAATTCTGCATACTTATATCGGTTGGCCAAATAGTTGGAGGAAATCCAATTTCGATGGAAACCAGGCTCCTGAAAATAGGCGTCATGCCCAGCAACATCATAGGGTTCGAAAAAATCCAAGCCCTGCACATCGAGGTGATACAGTTGTTGTTGATATAAGGTGTAATGATTTTCCAAATCAGTCACTTTGTCTGGAACATCTAACCCGAATAGTCGTGCCGTACCGATGATTATATCTGCGGGAGACTTAATAATCGCTCCAATATTATTATCATCTGTTGGTGCTGAGTCGATATCATAGAAATGTTCACTTGCCAATAGGACCTCAAATACCGAGGTAATTTGGAAATTGTTTTGTTCCAAAATCAATGCGAGTGGTTCAATAATATCTGTTTCTATTTCCTGAGTGATATCAAAGTACACAAATTGACGATAGATGCGACGACAGATATTTTTCGCCGTATGTGGAGATGCAAAGATCATGTCCACTACATCATCGAGTTCCTGATAGACGCCTTGAATAGAGGCATTACTTCCGACCACGCCTGTTGTCTGAATGGTCGTATTATTAAATGCTGCAGAAAACTGCTTATCTGAGACATCGTGTTTATTGGACGTAGCCTGATTGTTTTTCACTTTCCCTGTGGGCAGGTTGGTAACAGGATCAATCGTTTGAAACGTTGTATCGATTCCCCAGCCTGTCAATGCTTTGGTGAGTGCCTTTACATCCGTTTCGGTAAAGTTGGTGTAATCTTCAGGCCCAACCTGCAGTCCTTTTCCAACAGTAAACAGTTCCAAAAACTCACGTGCAAAATTCTCTTGAGGCGAGCCCTTCACGTTTGAGTTTCCATCCAAGTGTATGAGCATCGCGTTATCAATGCAGATTGCTTTCGACAGCGCTTTGTAATCTCCAAGCGCGTAAAATCGTAACAGTCTCAGATAATCCAGTGAAAACTGAGGACGGCTCTGAATACGCGATATGATCATCGGAAAGTGCGTATTATAAAACCACACCATTCGATCGGTCAAATTCGGTCCAGAAGAGCGCATATTTTCTAACCACCATGAACGCGTGTAGCGGCTGATTTCACCAGTAGAAGTATTCGGATGTATCGGGTTTGGATAGATCCAATCCGTACCTGTCAGAAAATCTATCGGCGGATCAGGTTCAATCTGCGGCTGGATTAGTTCCTGAAATGCAGCTGCAGCTGTCAAGGTCGAAAAATACTGGATATCCTGAATACTCGGACCAAAAGTAGCTCGTCGTAAGAGGTGCGCAGCATTTTGAACTCCAAGCGGTCCTGTGACTGGGTTAAGAGAAGCCATAAAGCAGTTTTAAGTGTAGTTCTATCACGTCAATACATGTACTAAGAAAAGTTGAACTGAACACTTACGGCTAATCGAATAGGGTTCCGTCCAACCTGACATCTTCAGTTCTCAGCACGTAGCTTCAAAATGAGACAAACAAACAACTAATCTCGTTTCTTCTCAGACATGTCATTGACGTCGGTGAAAGATACAAAAATCCTTTCCGTTTTCTAAAATATTTTTTGGAATACTTCATACTACTAAACCGTTAAAGTCGGTCCCATGCTCTTTAATCCTGTAAAAAGGACTATTCGGAAATGTCTTTGCCTGAGTACACCTTATTCGAAAAGAGTAACATCGCTTCACGAAGTACTAGCAACAACGCTTGAGCATGTTCGCTTTGCACAAAGATCAGTTAACAAAGATTTATCCTTTTTAACAGAAAATTGACAGTACCACCGTTACTTAATGGGTTACTTTGCACTTATACACGTACCAAAGACGCCTTATGAAAACTTCTCCTATCCTCTTTCTATTCGTTGCATTTGCGTTTTCATCTCTTAGTCAAGAGAATGAAAATCAACTAAAAGTATTCATCGACTGCTCGTCTTGTGATCAGAGTTTCATCAAACAAGAAGTAACCAACTTGAGCTACGTGAGAGACCGCCTGTTGGCTGATGTACACGTCCAAATGGTGAGTCAGAATACTGGAAGCGGTGGCGACATGTTCACCTTCTTCTTTTACGGTCAGAACGACCTTGCTGGAATAGACGACACCTTGGAAATGTCCACGGATCTTAATAATACGAATGATGAAATCCGCAGAAAACAGATTCGAACGATGGAACTGGGGCTTGTTCACTACATGCTTAAACGGGGCTATACCGACCAGATCTCTATCGGTTTCGTGGGGGAAGATAACGTTGAATCGGAACAAGAAGTTGATAAGTGGCACAATTGGGTATTTCGCATCAATGCTAATGGATGGATGAATGGCGAAAAACAGTACAACAATTTCAGTTTGAGTGGTGGATTCAACATTGATCGAATCACAGATAAATGGAAAATTGAATCAGGATTTTGGACCAATCACAACAAGAGCAATTATTATTTTGAAGACGATACGGTTGTGAACATTCAAAAATCAACCTGGATTGATTTGAGCGCTGTTCGCAGTATCTCTGAACACTTTTCGGTTGGTATGTTCTCGAGCACCTATGCTTCTATCTTCGATAATTACAAGGTGAATGCGACCATCACTCCTGCGATTGAATACAACTTCTTCCCATACTCAGAATCTACCAAGAAACAGATCCGTGTGGTGTACAAAGTTGGCGGACGTCACAACGAGTATCACGAGGAAACCATTTACAATCGTACTAAAGAAACGCTCATGTTTCAAGAATTGGCTGTGGCAGCAGAGTTTCAGGAAAAATGGGGTTCGATTAATGCATCCGTTCGCGGTTCGCACTACTTCCACAATGTGGATATCAATCGCGTAAACTTCCGGTTAGGACTGAACCTTCGTTTATTCAAAGGATTCTCATGGAGGATTTCAGGGAACCTAGCACTGATTCACGATCAAATCTCACTTCCCCTTGGCGACGCGAGCGAAGAAGATATTTTGCTCAGTCAGCGACAGCTACAGACAGGATATCGTTTCTGGGGAAACACTGGAATTAGTTATACCTTCGGATCGATATACAATAGTGTGGTGAATCCGAGATTTGGCGATTGATCTTTGAATTGGATTTAATATAACGATCAAGGTTCACAACAGTAGGGCTCTGGACAAATGTTTTAACTAAATAAAATGATTAGTTTTTTCAAACAGAACTACTCTCGTCATTAGGCACAAACTGGCATTTTTCGTAGGTGCCGTTATTTGCATCTTTGTATTTTACTCATACCGAACTGCCGACCTTAAGACTCTAAAACTATTCGTAGATTCTCCAGCTCGAGCAATTTCAATAATAGCTTTTTGTTCGATTAATTGGGTATACTCTTGTTCCAAATTGGAAAAATCACTTGACCGATCAGATTGATTTTCTATCATCTTAATTTCTTCTTTGATTTCCTTTAACCGAGAATTGATCTGTGCAAGTTTCGAATTGTGTAGGTCCCTTGTTCTTTCTTTTTCCAAACTGAGATAGTTCTCATTAAGTAATAAAGTAAGTGTATCAAGCAAAATTTCACATGCACAGTTTTCTGTTGTCAATAAATTAAGCTGAATCAGTTTTGCTGGTTCGTTGTAGCTTGAGACTTTCAAGTCAATTGTGTTGTTCGAAATTGACAACCCTGTTCTTTCAATTGATTGTTGAAAAGAAGAATCAACATCATTTTCTATAAATGATGCTAAATGACTAATCGAGCTTTTCCAATCATCTGAGTCGCTCTCTAATTGAAGAATTGTTTGAGCTTTACAGGCAACTCTTTCCAATTTCTGCTTTCCAATATGTGCGCAGTTAACCGCGCTCAGAGAGATTACAAGAATAGTTGATATGCGTAGAATTGTTTTCATTATGGATATCGGTTCGCGGCTAGGAAGCGTAAGGAATCATTTCACGAACTTTACATTAAAAATAAGAATGATTTCTGTACCACAAGTAGTTTCGCGAAGCGATAACGTTTATGTTTTTTAGGCGCCGTTAGGCACATTTAAAAAGTGATACTCACAGATTCTTGAACGTCATAAACAGCTTCATGGAGTTTATTGGCTGATTCTAATTTTATCAGATGTAAACCAACTGGGATTGATTCTTGAAAAGTTCCATTAAAATATGAGTTGCCGATTAATTGGTTATCTACGTATATAGAATATTCTAACTCTGTTCCAGGTCCAGCACCATTGGAGTTAATGGTTAAATATTTTTTCACTGATTTTAAGAGAATTTGCTTTTCAACTGTGGATTGTTTTTTTTCTTTTTTGCTGTACGTTGTTAGCCGAATGGTGTAAATGCCGTCAGGGTATAAAATATTTGTGATCATCGTGGGATGTGCACCTTCAAATTCTTGACTAACATTACCGTCTAAATTAATTATTTCCCACTTAGAACTTTCATCATCAATAGAATAATTTTCATATTCAATTGCTTCTCCTTGAGAGTATTCGTATTTGATTAATTTAAACTCAGAAGTAGGCTGCTTTTTACATCCAACGGTCAAGAATAGTATTAGGAATAGTGTTAATGTTGAGTTTTGTAAAGTCTTAATTTTCATAGACCGTTCTTTACCTTATGAGCTAGTGATTAATTGTCAATGACTTACAAGTTAGTGTTTTTCTATCAAATAAAAGCTTCCCGTTTACTTTGGATAGGTACCAGTTTCTTTTAGAGGTGGGGATGATTGTGCTTATCGGTTCTCGGCTATGCTTTCGTGCCGCTTCTCGAATA